>JAITFD010000011.1 GCA_031281575.1 Mycoplasmataceae bacterium
TTTACTTTAACTTTAACGAACAGCAATTATGCAACTTTAGTTAAAAGTGGAACAATTGAAGTTTTAGCCGGAACAATTGCCTTAACTGGTGCAACTAGTATCAGCAAAACATTCGGTGATGCACGAGAAGAGGCATATAGTTCTAATGTGGCTGGATCACAACCAACTACTTGAACATTCTCCGCCACCGATAGTAAAATTACTTTTGATCAAAATACGAAGAAAGTTAAAATTGATTATTTAATTAATATTGGTAACTATAGCTATACGATTTCGGTTAAAAATGCGAACTATCAAACATTTACTAAAACCATTCCGGTTAGTGTTGCGAAAGGTAACATCAAAATTACTAGTACGGATTGAAATTTAAGTTATACAGTTAATCGTCCAGTTGATACCATCGGTGGTGCTCCAGATGCAAAAACAATTACGCATTCTGCATATGGTAGTACTACAATCGCATATAAAGCAAGCAACTTCGGTAGTAATCCGTTTGCAACTCCGAGTGTTGCTGATTCACACACTGGTAACTGGTTAACTGGAACATATACCCCGAATAAATACGGAAAATTTAAAATATCAGCAAATTTTGTTCCCGGAAATTACTGATTTACCGTAATTCTTGAAAATTCAAATTATTATACAACCGAAAAAACTTATAGTTTTACTGTTTATAAAGAGACACCACGAATAATTATTCGTTGAAGTAATATGGATGACACAACATGAAGATGAACAACAGAGTATGGTATATTTTGTTATTCTGGGTCGAGCGGTTATTTTCATTTTCAAGTATTGGATGGACTTGGTCGTGAAGTTCATGTTCGTGACGGTGAATATAGCATTATTGGTAGTATGTGACATGAATGAATATCAGGCGATCACGACTTAAATTTTGGTTATGATAATAATTCTGACGGTGGTCGTTATAAATGTTCATATAGTTATACATATTTCAAGTCCCGATCATATCAATATTCCTTTTATATTAATATTAATGAAGGAAGAGATTATTCAAGTGCTCGTGTTGCGTTTACTGTTCATGCCAAACCAAATTAAAGTGTGTTGTTTTTGAACGTGTTAATTCGCACTAACAATAACTTTGATAATCATGTTATCCTTACAGTTAATAACGATATGATTGATCTTGGATTACGAAAAATTACAATCGTGGCGGGTTTATTACATCCGCCGATATATAATTATTGTATCAATGACATTTAATTTAATTCGGAAGCAATTTCCCTGATTCAAAAATAACCCTGGTTGGGTTTATGCTGATAATGCCGCTTCATCGTTAAAACCGCAAGTCGTCATTGATGCGATTGATGAGTTTTATGCCAAATATTGTTTTAATACCCATAACACTGATTCACCACTAACCAGCAAATTTAATCAAAAGATTGTTGATGCACGAAAAGCAATTGCTCAATTCTTTCATGCCCAAACAAATGAAATTATTTTTACATCGGGAGCCACCGAAAGTTTAAATTTAGTGATTTTTAACGTGATTAAATGATTAAAACCGCACGATGAAGTATTGGTCAGTTATGGGGAGCATACTTCCAATTTATTACCCTGAATGAATGCCAGCAAATTAAAAAAAATTAAAATCGTTTATGCAAAAAATCAGGATAATTTACCGACCACAGAAGCATTCATTCGTGCCATTAACAAAAAAACGCAAGTGATCAGCTTTACCAATATTTCTAATCTTTTAGGCTATACCATTGATGTCAAAAAGGTTGCCGCCGCAGCTCGAAAAATCAATCCAAAAATCATCATTATTGTTGATGCGACCCATTCGGCACCATCCATTAAGATTGATGTTAAAGCCTGAGATTGTGATTTTTTAGCCTGTTCAGCGCATAAGATGTGTGGGCCAACAGGGATTGGCCTTTTATATGGCAAATTTGCTTTACTAGAACGTTTAGCGCCATTAAAATATGGTGGGGGAATGAATAATGTGTTAAATGTTAAAACTTACACTTTATCACCATTGCCCAGTCGGCTTGAAGGCGGAACGATTCATGCTGGGGGAATTATTGGGCTGCATGCCGCAATTCAATTTCTGAATAAAATTGGGATGAAGAAAATTGAAAAATATGATCAAGAATTAAAACGTTATATTGATCAATCATTTAAACAATTAAAACATGTTCAATACTACAATGTGCAAAAAACCCATGCGATTTGTGCTTTTAACATTCCTGGTGTTAATCCCCAAGATTTATCACATTACTTAGGTCAACAACACATTATTACCCGCGGGGGTATGAGTTGTGCAAAGCTCCAGCACATGTTTACGAAAAGTGAAGCCGGTGTGGTCCGTGCATCATTTTATTTTTACAATAATAAAAAAGATGTTGACCAATTAGTTAATGCTTTAAAGCATTTTGACAAAAAAAAGATGTTAAAAGCATTAGTTTAACTTTTGCAATTTAATTTGGTAAATTGGTTTACCTTGTTGAACAAATTTTGTTTCATATTCCGTCGGAATATTATTAATTAAAGCATTTTGATCTTGGTATAAGTTTTCTGTTTGATAAATTAAGCGTAAATTTTTAAATAATTTAATCTGGGCTAATGTGTAAGTATATAATGACGGTTGATCAGTTTTAATTTCAATCACACCCTTATTTTTTAATATTTGTAAATATATTTTTAAAAAATGTTGGTGAGTTAAACGATATTTTTCATGGCGCGATTTTGGTCACGGATCAGAAAAATTTAAATAAATTGTATCGATTGACTCTGGTTTGAACCATTTTGTTAAATCGTTCGCATCAATATTAAGTAACCATAAATTGTTGATCGGTCGGGCTAACTCCGATTGCTGAATTTTATTCAACGCTTTGTAAATGATCGTTGGAATAATTTCCACGCCATAAAAATGGGTCTGGGGTGAATGGGTAGCGTGGGTTAATAAAAAAATCCCCTTGCCACAACCGATTTCAATTTTAATAATTGGATTTTGTTTGGCCAATGTAAGTTTTGCATCGTTGCAAAAATGTTTAAATTGCGGCAATAATTCGCGAGCATTTTTAATGGTGCGAACTCGACCCATAATTATAATTCACTAGCCAATGTTTCGGATTGAATTTTTTTCGATAATTTATGAATTGATGCAAGAATATTTCATGTTCCGGATAAATATATTAAGAAAACACAAGTAAAAACAATTCCGATGGCTAAGAAGATCCCTTTTGCTAATTGCGGCGTAACATTTAAATAATCTTCAATTCAATCTAATCATTCGTGATCACCACCTTGTGTTCACATAATTAAACCGGGAATTAGGAATACAAACCCAATAATTCCGCTCAAAAGTGTTACGGCATATTGCGTCGGTAACATTTTCTGTAATTTCACTTGTTTTTCACTATCTTCGACTAGCATGTTATAATAATTATATACATTACTAGGTAAAATGTGAAAAATTAAACGTACATGAAAATGATTATGAATATTAGTGCCGATTGTTGCAATTAGTTTGCCGATTTTAATTTGTTCATTAATGGCCAACAAATTAAACTATGCCAAAACGAAGTATTTAGCTTATGATGTAGCATTAAACGGGAACAACCCGCAATACCAAAATTTACACGGTAACGAATCACTAAAACGCTTATTTTATGGCACTAAGGATATTTGTGGTGGGAATTATGTTATTTTCTTTGCTGTTGGTGGCGGAAATTCCGCACCAAGCTCAACACCGAATGTGAGTAATCCGCCAGAAGCTTATCCAAAATTGATCTATAATCAAACCCTTTATAGTTTCTTTGATCGTAGTCGGATTACTAATTCCCGAGTACCGAGCACCTATTTAGAGTATGACAAATCATTAAGTGTTAACCAAATGGTTTTCAAGAGTGATGTTGCTAATTCGCCATTTTTAGATGGGATTAAGCAAAGTAAGTATTATAACGATACGGACGAAAAAGAAAAATATCACGTTAACTATTATACTTATTTTGCCGATTATGAATATGTTAATTATGGCCGTTCAATTAATTACGACGAACGTGACTATACAAGTAAGAAAATTCCGATCTCGCCATTATACAAATGAACTACCTTAGATGAAAAAAACCGGGTATTTAATAAAAACGGTGCCGGAACTGATGATTCATCGAAAGATGAGTTTTATGATGATTACGTGTGAGCAAAAGACCATTTAACGAATGAATATGCATTGCATTCGCATGCAGCAAATGATTTCCGAGAAACATTAAGCCGCATGGCTTTACTAAATAACGCGATTGAAAATGATTTATTTTCTGGTGTGGAAAATGGTGTTGTTGCTTTAGCTTATTTAAATGGTGCAGCCAAAGAAATTAAAATCATCAATTACAATAGCTATACATCAACCCCTGATTCATTAATTAATGATTGAAAAACGTTTTTAGATAACGTTTATCTTGCTACGGTTGATCGTTAACGATTATGCCGGTATTTAAAGACGTTAAAAACAACCAAAAGCTTGAAGTACTAGATTATTGAACCAACACCTTAAAACCGCAATTAGAACATAAATTAAATGAATTAATCCATTTAGTCCAAAAATCGAACAGTGTTAATCAATTTGCAAATAAAATTAATACCGCAAAAATTAAGCATTTAAAATGACAAATCGAACATAAAGGGACATCATTTTTCTTTTTTTTAGTTTTACTTGGCGGAATTTTCGGACTTGATTATTTTTTATATCAATTTAATTTTTTTCTTTTTACATTCTTTACGGTCGTAGCGGTGATCTTTATTACCTGATATGTTTTTTCGGCATTTAAAACGAAAATTAACCAATTAGATAAATTACGCACGTTGATGAAAAGAGGTTATGAACAAATGACGAGTGCGAATAAAATCATCGATTCATTAACCTTAGAAAAAATCTTTACTAGTTGTTACCCCAACTTAACTTTTTCGCCATATTTTGATGCGAATGATTTAGGGATTTGAAATAAGTATTTGAACCCCGCGGTCAATGAATCAGTGATCCATTATGTTAGTGGTGAAGTAAACGGCAATCCATTTTTACTGTATCGTTCGGAAATTCTTACCAGTCAACAAAAAAAATATAGCGAAAATTTGATTTTAGAAAATCCGGTATTTGAAACTGAAACAAAATTATTATTTCTCTCTTCGGCTGCCGCCGATTTGAGTTTTAGCAATTTCAAAAATGTGAATAAGTTTCATGGTTGACATAAATTTCAAAAACAGCAATTTGATATGGATAATCAAACATTCGATACATTGTTTCCGACAAAACGTACGAGTGAAAGCCAATTTCGTTTATTATATACACCGTATGCCCAAGAACAAATTGTTAAATTATTTCAACATTATGAAGATTATGAATTAGCAAAAAATGGACCGATGTCAATGGTGGTTTCAAAAATTTTAACGAATGTTAATTTTAATTGTAATGCAAGCGAAATTTGGAGCTATGATTATGATAAATTATTAAATAACATTAAGCAAAAAGGAATGTATTTTTATAATGTATTATATTTTATGTTAGCGCCATTAATTTGTGCACCGTTATATCAACAATATCCGTATCACGGCACAAAAGAACATTTTGATATCTTAACAACCGATATTGCTAATGAAGCAAACTTAGCTAATTTTTTCAATTTAAAATACTTACAAAATCCCCGCACTAATACCAAAGCAATTTTAACTCCGCGACAAAT
>JAITFD010000034.1 GCA_031281575.1 Mycoplasmataceae bacterium
TTGCTGGCCGCTCGACTTGCATGTATTATGCATACCGCTAGCGTTAATCCTGAGCCAGGATCAAACTCTCTTATAAATTGACGGATTCTATTTAGTTTTCAAAGAACTTTCGTTAACAATCATCTCGTTAACAATTTTATTATATCTAAAAATGCAAAAAAATGCAAAAAAAGATTTAAAACATTTTTGCTTGGTTTATTTATATAAAGGGAAACGGTAATTACGTAAAAGTACTGAAATTAAAAATAGTTAATAATTTTAATCAAGATTGTGACGTTCAAATCGCTCATCAACTCCGTCAAGTCGTGCATCGATTTCGTCAAGTCTACGTTCAATTACATCAAGTCTACGTTCAATTACAGTAAACCTTTTACCGTGTTCAGTTAATTTATCATTAACACGAGCAAAACCATTAATCACAATTTCCCGTAATGATGGTTGTTTAATACGTTTTGGCTTGGGTAAACGCACACTTTCAATTAATGCTGTAAACTGTTTACCATTTAAACTTTGATGATTTTGAACGGTTGTAAATTTGCCCTTAATCTGCTTCATATCTACATTATATGTTTTTTAACAAAAAATATATCAAATCCTTAATCTATTATATATTTGAATATAAATATCCAAATATATAATAGATTAAGAAAAATTAGAATATAATTAAAATATGGAGATCCAACGGAAAAAATACGTCGAATGATTGCGATCAGAAAAGGATCGGCACTTTATTAAAGTTCTAACCGGAATCAGACGATGTGGCAAATCAACAACTTTAAAACAATTCATTAAAGTTTTGAAAAATGATTATCAAATTAATGAACGAAATATTATCACGTATGATTTTAATGATGAACGATTAGTTAAAAAATTTACATGAGAAAGCTTGATTAATGAAATTGAAAGTTGTGCTGATCCACAAACAATGAATTATGTTTTTCTTGATGAAATTCAAGAAATTAAGGAATTTGAGCACACAATAATTGCATTGTTTGAACATACAAAAATCCAATTTGATATTTACATTACTGGATCAAATTCGCACATGTTTTCAAATGAATTAGCCACGCGTCTTACTGGTCGAACTAGCACGTTAAAAATTTATCCATTATCATTTAAAGAATTATATGAAAATATTAATCAAAACGAAGATGTGCAAAAGTTTTTACAACGCTACTTAATCCAAGGCGGATTAGGTATTATGATTAACGATTATTATCACCGAGCAAAAAGCGAGGAAACTGCCAAGCTAATCATTAACGATACAATCGAAAAAGATGTCACAAATCGTCATCATATCATTGCTGATATCCATGCTTTTCGGAAAATTATTGATTTCGTTTTTATCCATGTTGGTCGTGATATTAATTCCTTAAATGTTAGTCGCAATTTGATTGGTAGCAACATTAGTTATAAAACAGTTTTTAACTATATTACTTGAATTTGTGAAGCTCAAATATTACAAAATGTTCCCTATTACAATATTAAAGGTAAACAAACACTTAAATACAATAGCAAATATTATGCCGGAGATTTGGGCATATTATCTGGATCAATTGGTTTTGATCTCGAAAATGCCAAAGGATACCGTTTAGAAAATTTAGTTTATTTAGAATTGTTATCACGCGGATACCAAATTTTAACCGGTTTTAATCATGATAATAAAAAGCCAAAAACAAGTACGGCAGTAGATTTCATTGCGATTAAAGATGATGAAAAAATTTATTTGCAAGTAACATATGAACTTAATGATCACAATTACATTCGTGAATGTGAACCTTTATTAACAGCAAAAAATGCAACAAAAAAAATCATTATTACGAATGCAATGAATGCCATTCCGCAAGATAACGGTATTCGCATTGTTTATTTAACAAAATGATTACTCGATCAACAAGCGCTGTAATTATTTAATATTCAACCGGTTCACTTACTGGTTGTAAAAGCGCTAATTCTTTTTTTGCAACTTTTAATTGTTCTTGTAAACTTTTCAACTCTTCTTTTCGTTGCATGCGTATTTCCTGAGTTCCTCAGTTAAATGATTTCTTTTGCGAAATATCATATTCCAATCGTTCAATATGCGTTTGCACAATTTGCAAACGACTATGACCGTGTTTATCATGTGCACGAGCAAAGAATTTCTTATTTGTATTTTGATCAAATTTAATGGTGAAGTGCACTTGATTACCTCTGCCAGAACTTGTATATACTCGACGAGCAAGTTCCGGTTTCGCTCGAGCGGCCTTAACATATGCTTCAGCAATTACTTTTTTATTCCCTAAACGTTGATAAACTGGATTAATCCGTAATGGTTTAGTTTTTCAATTAAAAACTCGTACATCAATCATTTGTTCAAGTCCGTCAAAAAACTTTTTGCCGTTAATTAATGGTTGATGAGCAATTAAATAACGCATACGGTCATTCGCTTTTTTAACCGCATTATATTTATGTTCATCGTTACCAATTTCTTCATAATAAACAATTTCATGATTACTTTTAATCCAAAAAATGATTGCATTAAAATAAGTGTTAGCTTTTAATTCATTTAAATGTTCCATTCAATGTTCGCGAGCAATTTTTTTATTGCGTTTCTCGATCCGGTCCGATCTGCGAGAATCAATGACTTCACCGATGTACCAATAAGCGAATCAAAAAGGAAGACCAATAAACATAAGAACACCAAAATCAGTGGCAATAGAAAATGTTCAATACTGACCTTCGTCATATCCTAATATTTCTGAATCCTGAATTGATCAACCATATCAAATTTGGTATACACCGCTACCATGAAAACAAAATATTACTAATATGCTAACTAAAATGCTTCAAAAGATACCTCACATCGTTGTTTATATTATAATTCAATCATTTGGTTAATTTCTAACTAAATAATATAATTATATTATAAATACAATATAAGTAATAATTAATAACTTTTATGAGTGAAGCTAAGATCTTGGAAAATCAAATCAATTCGTTAAAAAGATGAATGAACCAGAGAACAGAAAACAGCAATGGCGGTTATAAATATCCATACAAATTATATGCGTTTTTAACAATTTTAGAATTCTGGAAAAATGATGAACAAATAAAAATTGACCAAACATTTATCAACACATATAAAAATCATTTAGAAAACGATCCACTTTTTCCTGAAATACCGGAACAAATTAAAACAAAATTGAAGAATGATTATGGTTTAATGAAAAACCCATTTGGTGAAAGTTATACTGCGCGGGGCAAAGGAAAAACAAAACGTTCATCAAATGATTTTTTCACAATTTGTAGAGAAACAAAACCTGTGACAATTAAAATAAATACTAAATATAATGACGGTTTAAAACAATATTTAATAAATTTTACTGGTGAATTTTTTTGCAAAAACAACAATGATCAAAACATTATCAGCAATACTCCGCCAGATATCGTTTCACCTGTGAAAATAGCTCAATATCGTATTTATCAAAGCCGTTGGGCTTTAATTATTAAAAAGCAAGCTAACAACCGATGCTTAATCTGCGATATTAAACTTATAAAATGTTTGGAAGCTGCACACATTAAACCATATTTTGAATGTGCTGACAACGAAAAATATAATAGTTGGAATGGATTATGTTTGTGCGCGAATCATCATCGTTTGTTTGATGGTTATTTAGCTCTAAAAAAGAATAATAACGAATATGTTTTTTACATAAAAAAAGATATAGAAAATAGTGATGATAAAAAAGAATTAAAAAATTCATTAGAAATTTTTAATAAAAAAATCAACGATCTGTGTAATAATGAAAAACGATATATTCCATTTTTTGATTATTTACATATAAAATATAACAATCATTAAAAAATGAAATATGTAAACATAGCAATGCGAATAATTAAAAATCAATTTTAACAAAAATGATCAAAATTATAAGTTGGTAAAAAATTATTTGAATTATCAATGCAAATAAATTATTGTATAACTTATTAACAAGCAATCGAAAAAATTAATTTATTGCTTTTAAAATCGCGGTGGCAATATTTTTATAAAAATATGATTCTGGTGTCTGACTCAATATATATTCACGTAGCAATTCATGTTTTTTAATTGCTTTTTTGACATAAATATGTAAATTAGCTCTTAAAAATTCCCTAATTGAATTAATGTCGCTGGTACGATATACAGTTTTAAATTTATGACTTCTAATTAATATCGCATATGTCATTTTAAAAATAATTTTATTCATGTGGCCGTTGACGATGTGGAATACTTAATAATAACATTAAAATTTTTGAAGCAATAATCTGCAGTTCAGGTGGTTGCAATAGTTTTAATAATCTTTTTTTATTAGTTTTTGCATAATCTTCTGAAATCGTTTCTTGCAATGCTTTAACTAAAAAACGTTTTTTGCTATTTTCGTCATTTGTTTGATCTTGAATTTTCATCAAATTTTCTTGATCAGCTAAAATGTTTTCAATAAATTCAGACAAAGGTATACGTATTTCTGATTCTATTTCTTTTGGAAAACCATTCGGATCAAGAAAACTATTAATCGAATTAATGATTTCATCTAAACACTCTTCAATTGTCCCAATTGATGCGTGACCTAGTTTTGGTGTCATTAATGTCGTTTTGGACACAGGCACAATGACATTTTCCTTATATTCGGCAACAAATTTAACCACAACATTTTCGATCGCAACTTTACCAGTTGGATCTCATGGATCTTTAGTTTTTATAAACTTTTTTGAAATCATTTTATAAAGTATGCATTCTGATTCATAATCAACACTATATAATGAATGAACCACCGGATATCATTTAACAAAATATTTTATTTTTTTGATAAATTCGTCAATTTGCACTGGCGTATATTTTTGATGATTGTCAATCCGATAATAGATTTCGGATATTAAATTTTTCATTTCGACTAATTTATCATCACTATCATTTGCCTGATAACTGGATTTAATTTTCAATAAATTTTTAATCACTGTATCTAATTCATTATCAGTATAAAAGTTTTCTTTTTTTAACATCATAATGCATTTGTTAAATTCTTCAGCATCATATAATGATGTTAATTCGGTTGGAACAAAATATGGAGTGAATGCATTTTTAATATCTTCCATCGGATTAACAAAATCAACAATTAATGTTTCTTTATTATCTTTAATTCGGTTAAGACGTGAATATGTTTGCACGGCACGAACACCGGCTAATGGTTGATCCACAAAAAGCGTTGTTAAACGTGGTTCATCAAAACCGGTTTGAAATTTATTACAAACTATTAAAATACGATTTTGGTCTTTTTTAAATTCATCCGCTGTTCTTCCTTCGTTGAAACCATTGATATCAGCTTCAGTTTTACCGCTAGATTTACCAGTAAACGCAACTAATATTTTCATACCTTTGAATTTTGGCATTTTTTCTAATACCTTTTTATATGTTATTACACCAGTAATCGATGGTGCAACAATCATCGCTTTTCCTAATCCGTTTAACGACGCTAATGTAAATGGAAAATTGTTGGCGATTATTTTGGCTTTTTCAGTGATTGATTCTACGCTACAACGAATAATTTTTTCCCGAATTTTTCTGGTTGTTTGATCAACCGGTAAAGTTGGATTCTCGCTTGTAACACGTTTAATCTTTGTATCCGACAATTGATAAATCATCACGTGTTGTAAAACATCTAAGATAAAACCTTCTTCGATTGCTTGTTGAATTGAATAACAGGCTCAATCTTCATATTTATCTAGACCAGTTTTAATACCAAATAATCGCTTGGTAATTGGCTTTGGTGTAGCAGTAAAAGGAAAATAAACAATATTGTTGATTTCTTTTGTTAAAATTTGTTTTTCGACTTCTCCTATTTTATTTTCGATTGATTCTAATTCTTTATAACCACCATGCAAATAATGTTCCATATTTTTCTTTAATTCACTACTTGTTGAACTGTGTGCTTCATCGATGATAACTGCATATTTCGTATCGCTAGTATTTAAACATCCTTTGATATGGGAAAATTTATGCAATGTTGTAACAATGATACGAGCATTATTTTTTAAATATCGTTTTAAATCAGCAGCGGTTGATTTTTGATCAAGTAATTTTACATAATCGATGGCAGCACCATTGTGATATACATCATTTAATTGAATAATTTCATTTTGTAATTGCTGATCAACGACTTTTCGATCAGTAATAATAATTACTGAATCAAAATAATTGGCATTTGTTTGATCTTTTAATTTTGCTAATAAAAATGCTAGTCAACCAATTTCATGTGTTTTGCCACTACCAGGAGCATTGGCAAATAAAAAATGATGCTTGGATTTTCATCATTCATCTTTACTTTGCTTAGTTAATTCATTTCGTGTTTTTCAAATGTCATACAATTGATGATAACGTGGTCATAAAAGAAATGAATTATCATTACCTTCATCAGTTCGTTCTTTAACTTTAAAAACAAAATTTTGAAAAATATCTAATAATGCATCTTTTTTAAAAATTTCTTCTCACATATAATGCGTTTTATATTTTCCTGTAACAACTGGATTACCAGCATGATTATCAGAACCTTTATTAAATGGAAGAAATTTTGTTTGTTGATCGGCTAATTTTGTCGTAAAGTAAACTAAATCATCACTCATCGCAAAATGAACAAGTGTACGATAATTTTCTTTAAAAAACTTTTCCGATGCTTGTCGATCGTGTTTATATTGATCAATTGCCGCCTGAACATTTTGATTTGGTGTTGATTTTAATTCAATAGTAATTAACGGAAATCCGTTAATAAATAAAACTAAATCGATCCGATTATTTTTATATTGCTCTGTTTTTGTGTAATAAAATTCACTAATACAACTAAAAATATTATTTTGATATTCAAGTTGGGATGAATCGTTATTGGTTGGAATTTTACCAAATATGTCAAAATGTAGATTATTAATTGCAAATCCATTTCTTAATACATCGCTTAATCCTTTTTTATTTATTGCTTTATCTAATTCTTCAATAAATTTATTTTCCAAGATATTCGATGAATATAGCTTGCTATATTCAATTCATTGGTCGTTTTGCGATGTTTTAACGAATTCAAATAGATCGTCACGAATTAAATTACACGAAAAATCAAATTTATTATCATCGGTTTCATAAACGTTAAAATCATTATTTTGTGCTAAATAATCTTGAATAAAACATTCAAAATATAATTCATTAATTCGCTCGGCACTAGGATAATTAACAAATTTTTGGTGTAATTTTTCTTTGTTTTTGATTCGTAATTGTTGGATTTTCATGTTATTTATCGTTTTTTGTTAATTCAATTATTTTTTCTTTACCTATCTCTGTTAATTCAGAAAATGATAATCAATATCCATTTGGAACTTTATTTTTTAATTGTAAATTTGCATATTTTAATTTAATTAACTGATCTAATGCATCATATGCAAGCGAAAATTTAGCCATAGCGGATCTATTGTTTTCATATTTTTGATATCATTTTTTAAATTCATTTATTGAAATTTTAGTTAATTCAGAAAATTCATTCATGATAATGTCTTTTTTAATAAAAATAGATACACAAACATCATTGCTGTAATAAAAATCTATATTTAAACTATTATATTTAAAAGGAAAAATATCTATTCTTTCTTTGCAATAAAAATCTCGACTACCAATATAATGTTTAATCAAATTTTTAGTGTTAGAAAATATGATGTTTTTTTCCTCAATTGCTTTTTTTATTTTTTCGACATTATAATTATTTTTTTCTAGTCATTGTCGATCTTTTTCAATATATTTTATCACTTTTAATTTATTAAGCAATGAAATGAATTTTCCAAAATGAATATTTAAAAAATTATGAAGTCATGTTTCTGCGCTTAACAATTCATTATAAATTTCATTTGGATGACATGAAAAATTTTTTTTATAAAGTTCAAATCTATTTTTATCTTTTGGATATTTCTTTATTAAAGCATTTAACTCTATAATATTTCCTGATGATTCTAGTTTTTTATATTTGTCAAATCTGACAAGAACATTAGGATGCTTGAGAATATCATTTAAAAAAATTAGTTTGTAAAGTGGTGTAGTTGCATCGTCCTTAATTTTCAATATTTCGCCAATTGAATAATAAATTATAGTAATTGCTGGCAAATATATGATAATCCATTTAGATGCTTCGATCTTTTTTGTTGAGAATGATTCGCGTATAGATTTGCGGCATTCTATTGCAGCATTGAATTTAGTAATTAACAATTCAAGCGAATCGCAATCATTCTTGATATTTTCAATATTTTCTTTATTTAACATGTTTTTTATTATTTTCCTCCTAACATTTTTATTCAAGAATTAATTTTTAATATTTTTTTATTAAGATATTTAACTTTTTCTTGTTGTTCAGGTAAAGAAATAAATGGAATGCTTTTATTTTGATAAATATCGATTCAGTGACGGCCATGGTCCTTAATATCAATCATTCCTGATAACGATTGAATAACATAGTATAATCATTTAATATCAGATTTATTGTTATTAATTATTATTTTACCAGCAGATGATGGAAAATAAAACGGAATATCAATGAACTTACATTCACTAGTGAAATCATCAAAAAGAATTGCTGGTTTATTAAAACTCGGATATGTTTGTTTTTCTCCATATCCATAAATAAATGTTTTTCCAGCAGTTACAATTGCAATATTATGTTCACTGTTATTATTTGGATAAATGGTTTTATTGTATGGAAATTTGGTAGCTTGAATAAAATTCGAAATATATTTTATTTTTGTTTTTATGCACGACTTGGTAGGATCTATATCTATAGTTTTTTTTATCAAACATAATTTCAACTTCTCTAATGACTCTTTTAAAGATAAAGTATACTTGATCTTTTCATCAAGGTACTTGATCTTTTCATCAAGGTACCTTGCAATTTTTTGTTGATCGGATAGAGGAATATCAGGCACTTTAACATCTCCATACACAGAAAAGTATATGTGCGGTATAGTAACAGCGTCTTGTGATTCAAATGAAATTGATTGCATCACATAATATAATCATCTAGGATCAATATTGTGGCATGGAACTAAAGAAACTAATGTACTTAAAGTTGACGTTTTACCAGTCATAAAATAAACATGGCCAATTCCGGCGCCATCTTTTACTACAGCTATTGCTTTGCGAAAAATTTTAAAGAAATTAATCGTTTTAATTATTCCGGATGCTCCATAAATACAATATGGGCCGCTTGGATATTTAAAAACCGATTGCTCGGTTATTTGTGAGGTAAAACAATTACAAATATATTTCAATTTAATTTTCTTATTAAATCCATTATTAATACAATTAATAATTAATAATGTTTTTATTTTTTTAAGATTTTCTAATACAGATGAATAATTAACTAACATTTTCAGAAATATTTTTATTTAATATTTCAATTGCCATTTTAAATAACTCGCGTAATTCATTATCATCTGCAATTGATTGATTAATTATTTGACCGTTGCCTTTTTTTATATCGAAATTATTCGGATGATGTATTTGATTACGAAAATATACTAAAATAGACCGTGAACAAGATTTTTTGATTTTCGACTTTAAATAATATGGGAAATATTTTCGGCCATTTTTTTGATTAAGTATTTTGTCGTTTTTTTCGCCTTTAAATGGGAAATATTTATTAAATATATTTGATAATTCTTCTTGTTTATCTGTATTAAATTTTTCTTCTAATAAACTATATAATTCATCAAAAAAAGCATAACTTAATTCACCATAAACTTGATAAATTATTTCATAATATGATGGACGATCTAATATATAATAGCTTCTTTTTTTATGAATGTCTTTTGAATAATAATATGGTTTTAATTTATTATTCTCGTTCCTATTAAATCCAACAACTAATATGTCGTCTTTTTTCAATGCGTCACTAATAATATACTCAGAATGGGTAGTAATGAAAAATTGAGATTTATTAATATCAGATTTATCATATAAAATTTTACGTAAATAAGCCAATAATTTTTTTTGTCACTTTGAATGAAGAAAACGATCGGGTTCATCAAACAATATAGGAAATAGTGATAAAATTTTACGGAACGGAATAATTGTGCCTCCAAATAAAACTATCGTTTTTTCTCCGTCACTAAGTTGCCTTATATTGAATGATTTATTACCTTTTTTAAACTCTAAAGCATTGTTAACTAGACCGCTCATCGATAAATTCTCATCGTTAAAAAAAAGATTATAGGAAGTAATAATATTATTAATTGGAGCGTCAGTTCTTTCTGATATCTCTTTTCCTAACATATTTGGATACTTTTTTACCATTGTGCGTGCGATCGTGGCAGTTTGTTTATACAAAAGTAAAAATATATCAATTAATCCTTTATAAGGATTAATGTGAGTTATATTATTTGTCGAATCAGAATGAGAGATAGAATATTGAGAAAAACCAGATCAGTTAAATTGAAAACTGAAAAAAAATGGTCTCTGAGTAAAGTCATATGCAACATTTTTAAACTTTTCTGTCCATATTTCACAACTCCCTCCGTATTTTTTATCAATTGATGTTAAAGGTGATTCTCCACGAAAATTTTGTGCTTCAATTATTTCTAATAATTTCGTTTTACCCACACCGTTTTCCCCGGCAATTATTATGGTGTTAAATGCTTTTTTTGTTTTTGGATTCATAAAATCTAATTCTAAATTTCCAAATATACCATGATCAGTAAATTTGATTTTTTTAATTTTCATTAATATATTCCTTTCTCCTTGAAATTTTGATCTTTTGTTAACTTATTCGTGAGCATCATTTTCTAAGAGATCTTTTGTATTATCAATTTGAAAACTATTTTCGCTTTTTCCGATAATTTTAAAACATTTAAACGACAGCGTATTATATTGTTTTTTTAATTCGCAAATTGAAGATAATAAAAACGATAAATCAGATAAATAATTTGAAACTTTCGAAATTTCTTTACCGGCGGAAGTAAAACTATATACAGGAATGTCTATATAATGAGTACTCGCGGTGTTGTTTGAAATAATAACTACATATTCTTTTGCAAAAAAATTTGCTTGCCCAAGTGACTGTATTTCGTTTTTTCACGTTAAATCGTTTCTTGAATTAATCAATCCTAAATCTGTTAAATGCAAAATGTCATCCAATTTAATTTTTTGAGACAATAAATCATTTTTAAAAACACCGCCATTGAATGAATAAGATAAAACTTTTTCAAATAAAACGGCATCGTCTTTTGTAATATATTTCATTATATTCAGCGTTTTTTTGGAAGTTGAATTGGGATGTTTAATTTCATTAGCTAAAATTTTTGCTCACATATCTTGGAGAAAATCATCACTACAGTTTTTTGCATTATCAAAAAAATCTCCCAATCAACATTCATTTAAATTTGATGTAACCTTTGTATCTTTCAATTCGTTTTCTGCTTTACGATCAATATTCGATATATTTTCATGTCAATTATTTATAATAGTATTACCATATTGAACAATACTATTCCCGTTATTTACAGTTTTTGAAGATGAAATATTAATATTATTTTTTTGCATGTAAAAGTTAGCTATATCTTTTTTGTTTTTTTGACTTTGAATTGTGCTAATAATTCCAAATATTGCTGCCGCAGCAGTAATAATTCCAAAAATTATTTCTAATCAAAGCGGCATTATTCAACAATCTCCTTAAAAAATTCATCAATTTCTTTTTCAAGATCACTCATCTCTTTTACATTCTTTTTCAATTCTAATAAAATTTCTTTAATACTTGGTTCTTGAACAACTTTTGGAAAAATTTTATTTCATTCAATTTTACAACCAACCACTAAACTATCTTTAATCATTTCTGTAGTTGGAGCATATGGCTGAACTTCTCGCGCATAATATTCATCAATATTTTCATTGTGTTTTAATATTTCCGTATCATTAAATTCTGAATCGTACTGGTTGTCAATAATATCAGCATCTTCATCATATTCTCCGCAAGCATCAATAATTTCTTTTAATAATGGAGTTTCTTTTTGTTTCTTACCGTTATTATCCCTGATTAATCATTCCGGTAGTAATTGATAGATTTTATTTGCGAATGTATTGCGATTTACGAATTTCTTATGATCGAAATCTTTACTTAAGATATTAATAATATCTGTTTGTTGCTGAATGGCTTTTTCGACATTAGCAACGACGACTTTTTGATCATTAGTTAATATTGTATTATTTAATTCTTTTAATACTGCTAATTGTTCAATTACAGGTGTATCTTTATCTTCATCAAACGGTTCATCCTTGTGAAACTTTTCGACAAGATCATTAAACTTTGTTCCTAATTTAATTTTTTCTAATGTTTCTTCATTTAAAATATAACTACGTTGAAATTTACGTCTCGTACTTACTTCATCAAACAACAAATCATCACGTTCAATTACTTTCGTATATTCGGAATTTTGAAATGCTTGATATAATTCAACAATTTTCGTGATATGTTCATCTTTAATTTCATTGTGTTTATCACCCAATCCTTTCGCCATTGGTGCATAAAAATCTTCACTTGATGCATCAATAAATAAAACTTTGTTTTTTCGTTCTTTTGGTTTATTTTTATTAAATAATCAAAAGTAAGTGGTGATTCCGGTATTATAAAATAATTTACCAGGTAAGCGAACACACGCTTCTAAAACATCGGATTCAATCATTCATTTCCGAATTTCGGAATTACCACTGCCAGCTTTACCGGCACTAAACGGATTGTTATCACTCATAATTGCACCACGTCCTGTTGGTAATAACTTATCAATTCCATGCTGAATAAATAATAATTGGCCATTATCAACTGGTGGTAATCCATGTATAAATCTTGTTCCTTCGTTATGCGCTTTAAATACTGCAGCATAATCTTCTTGTGATTTTTTTGGTCCTCATTCGACACCAAACGGCGGATTCATGATCACAAAATCCATTAGTTCACCACTTGATTGATCAGCTTGTAATGTTGAACCATATTTAATATCCGATGGATCTTCGCCCTTAATTAACATATCACTACAAGCGATCGCGTATGTTTCGCCATTGTTTTCTTGACCAAAAACGGTAATATTATCCGGATTAATATGTAGGGTTTCAACTAATTCCTTTTTTAAACCAAATAACATTCCACCAGTCCCACAAGCCGCATCCATGATTTTAATTAAATGTGATGGTGTTAAATTACGATTATCACCAGCAATTAAAACTCGTGATAATAAACGGATTACTTCTGGAGCTGTATAATGTTCACCATCAGGATTTTGATCGTTAAAACGCCGCAACGTTTCTTCAAATACATATCCCATATCGGCATTTGAGATGGTTTTTAAACTTAAATCGATATCTTTGTATAAATTACATAATGTGAATAATTTATTTTTCTCATGCAATTCCTCAATTAATTTTATAAATTGAAACTTTTTAAATATTTCTTTAACATTAGCAGAAAACCCATCAATGTATTTTTTTAAATCATGTAAAATTGTTGTTGGGTCTTTACATAGTTCATTTAAATCAAATCTGGCAATATTATAAAAATCAAGTTTCCCAGTGTGTTTTAAAATTGTTTCATTTTCTTCGCCTAGTTCTTCAAATTGTGCAAGAACAGCTTGTTTTGTCGGCGCTAATGCACACTCAAAACGTCGCAATACAACAAATGGTAAAATAAAATCGCGATAACGTCTTTCGCTAAATGGTCCGCGTAAAACGCCAGCGGTGTTTCAAATTGTATTCGAAATTAAATTAATGTTAATCATCTTTGTAAAAATTTAATATTACAAAATGATTTTAATAACTTAATATATATATATATATATATATATATATATATATAGGACTTTTTGTTAATCAAATGTCGACTATATTCTATATTAAAATCATGAAGAAGTAATGTACTATTCATCTTACTATTAATTATAAGTAATTAAATAATAATACTTAAAATTAATAACTATATAATTATTTTAATATGAGTATCATAACAGTTCAAGACATAATTGAAGAAGCAAAAAACGAAACTTGTGGGGTTTTTTTAAAAAGGGCGAATAATTATGATTATCATCGGGTAAGTTTCATAAATGAAGGTAGGCCGATAATGCTTAGCAAATCAATTGTTGTGAATGCAAATATTAAAGATGCTTGTTATCAAATTAATGCTCGTTTTTTAGCTGAGATTATCGCACACGAAAATAATAACCAAGAAATAACGATTGTTAGAACGAAAAGTGATGAATCAGACCAACAATTCTGATACAAAATTTCAATGAACAAAACATATAATTCCAAAATTAGTCTTTGCAATGAAAAGTATGAAAAAATGTTGAATTACAAATCTCAATTAGACGATGGATTAGAAAAAGGTAAATCAAGAATGATTAAGAAAGTATTTTAAATAACGAAAATACTTATAACCTTAAAAATATATTCTGCACAATTATTGATTCCTTTTCAATCATTTTTCCATTTTCCATCGAAAAATGAGGGGACAAATACAGGATTAGATATGGTATGAAGATACTAAAGTTAGACAAAATTTTTATTATTACCGATTTATCTGATAAACAATTCAACGAATTAAAAAAGCAAAATTATGAATTAATTGAAAAAAGCACAATAAAATAAATTGGGTAACGTTGAGGGAATACCCCAAATCATTATTCACCTTTTCCTCATCCGATTACCGTATAATATTCATATATAACATTAACTAGTTAATGAAGAAAAAACAAAAGCGCAAAAATCATAATCGTTTATATATAATGTGTGGCCTAATCACCATCGCGATTTTAGGCGTCGTTCTTTTTGCTAGTCTCTTTAAATGAGATCAAGGTAAAAGCAATGGTTATAGGGTTGATTATGAACCAAATCCAACTAATTATATCGGTAATAGCACTGGCACAAATTGAAAAGGCTATGAAGCACGTAGTTTAAACATCCAAAAAATTGATGAACCAAGTGCAAATAAGCACGGCACATGTGGAATTTTAAATGATGGACTCGATCCATATGCTGCATCCAATTTAATTATTCCTGATACCGTACAAATCGATGATAAACTATACGATATTGTCAAAATTGTCACTGGTGCTTTTTCGAAAAATACCTATTTACATGGATCATTAACTCTTTCAAATAACATAACCGAAATTGGTAATAATGCATTTTATCAATGCTCGGAAATTAGTGGTAGTTTAGTTATTCCAAATAGTGTGACAACAATTGGAAAAAGCGCATTTTGGGGGTGCGCTGGTTTTAATGGTAGTTTAGTTATTTCCAATAGTGTAACAGAAATTAATGGACTGACATTTGGTGAATGCAAGGGGTTTAGTGGTGGTTTGGTTATTCCAAATAGTGTCACACTAATTGGAGAAGTTGCATTTTCAGGATGCTCGGGGTTTAGTGGTGGTTTAACTCTTTCAAATAATGTAACGGAAATTGGTGATTATGCATTTACTAATTGTTCAGGATTTAGTGGCAGTTTAACTCTTTCGAATAGTATAACAGCAATTGGGGAGCATGCATTTTCGGGATGCAAGGGCTTTAGTGGTGGTTTGACGCTTTCCAATAATCTAACAGCAATTGGGGAGGATGCATTTTCGGGATGCTCGGGGTTTACGGGAGAATTAGTTATTCCCAATAGTGTAACAAAAATTGGGGATTATGCTTTTCATGGATGTAGTAAATTTACGGGAGGATTAGTTATTCCCAATAGTGTAACAACAATTGGAATTGGTGCATTTTGGAAGTGTTCGGGGTTAAATGGTAGTTTAGTGATCCCAAATAGTGTAACCGAAATTAATGAACTTACGTTTTGTGCATGCTCGGGGTTTAGTGGTGGTTTAGTTATTCCTGATAATATAACACTAATTGGGCCGATGGCGTTTTCGGGATGCTCGGGGTTTACTGGTAATTTGATAATTCCGGATAATGTGACGAGAATTGAGGCTGGTGCATTTAATAACTGTTCGGGGTTTACCGGTAATTTGATAATTTCGGATGGTGTGACATCAATTGAATCAGATGCATTTGAAGGATGTACTGGTCTAACAATAACTTATCAATAAAACACAAATCATTATTCACCTATTTATACACTATTACCTTATAATATTTATATATAACATTAATTAGTTAATGAAGAAAAAAACAAGTAAAAAAATTCATAGTCGTAAATATATATATATATATATATAGCCTAATCGCTGTTGCGATTTTAGGGATCATTCTTTTTGTTAGTCTCTTTAAATGAGATCAAAGTAAAAGTAATGGTCATGGGGTTGATTATGATACAAGTGCAACTAATTATGTCGGTAATGGTACTGGCACAGATTGAAAAGGATATGAATCTGGTAGTTTAATAATTCGAAGAATTGATGAAGTGGATGGAAAAAAACATGGCACATGTACGATTGCCGGTGCTGGAGATAGTACAAATCGATATCAGGCATGAAATTTAATTATTCCTAATACGGTAAAAATTGATTCTAAACTATATGATATTATTAGTATTACGAACCAAGCATTTAGAAGCAATGCTACATTAACAGGAACATTGACGTTGCCCAATACACTGGTTACAATTGGTGCGTATGCATTTTATGGTCGTTATAGTCTTTCTGGAACATTAACGTTGCCCAATAGCGTTACAACAATTGGCGATAATGCATTTTATGAAGCTCGTGGTTTTAATCATTTGATTATTCCCAATAGTGTAACAACAATTGGT
>JAITFD010000037.1 GCA_031281575.1 Mycoplasmataceae bacterium
CTCTTTCCCTACACGACGCTCTTCCGATCTAGATCAAAAAAGATATCTGCAGGCAAAACATTATTTAAATGAAAATCAAAAAATTGAATTAATTAATGATGATGCTTTTTTATATGAACCAACGCAAAAATTCGATTTAATTTTTATTGATGGACCAAAATCGCATCAAGAAAAACTAATTATGCATTATGCGCAATTTCTAAAACCAAGCGGATTAATTGTAATTGATAATATGTATTTAAAAAAAATTACCGAATCAGCACAAATGACGAAGCAGAAAAAAGGATTAATTAAGAAAATTGGTGATTTTCGTAAATGATTAAAACAAAACTACCCAGATCAATTCAGCATAATCGATATTGAAGATGGCATTGGCATTATTCGCTTTTAATACATTAAAAATGTGATAAATTTAAAGGAAATTGACGAAATACGATAATTTTCGTATAATATATACATATGGCAATTCACCGTAATCATCACAGTCTAGTTACTGAACATACTGAGAATACCGCTCACGTATTACACACACATTCAATTCACAACATTCTTTTTTGAGCAATTGTATTAACATTAACTGGTTTAATGTTAGTCGCTGTTGCTCAAAGTGACGAATTTCTTAAAGGATTTAATTGAAATATTTTAATTGATGCTGGTGTAAAAGATGGAATCCTTGTTTGTGGAATTTTATTTTCTTCACTTGGTCTAACATTATTATTCGTTTTAATTATTTTAGTTATTATTAAAGCGCTTCTACATTCAATTCACCACCACAAAGAATGACACGCAGTTCGTAAATCGAAAATTCACGGTTCAGTTTCTATTACTAACTAATTGCTTAAATGGCTTTATCAGTTGGAATTGTCGGTTTGCCAAATGTTGGTAAGTCAACATTGTTTAATACAATAACAAATTCACAAGTTGATGCGGCCAATTATCCGTTTGCGACCATTGAACCAAATGTTGGTGTGGTTAAAGTACCCGATCAACGTTTATTGGCTCTAGCTGAATTAATCAATCCGAAAAAAGTAACGAATACAATTTTAACGTTTGTTGATATTGCAGGATTAGTTAAAGGGGCAAGTAATGGCGAAGGCTTAGGAAATAAATTTCTTGGCAATATTCGTGAAGTTGATGCGATTCTCCATGTCGTAAGATGTTTTTATGATAAACAAATCACCCATTATTATCAACAAGTTGATCCAATCCGTGATTTTGAAATTATTAATATGGAATTAATTAGTTCGGATTTAGAGCTAATGGAAAAGAAACATCTTAAAGTTGTCAGTAAATCACGTTCGGGTGATAAAGAGGCAATTGTTGAGTTAGGAATTGTCGAACGTTTAATTACAATGTTAAAAAGTGGCAGCATTCATTATCAAACACTTTTTAATGTTGATGAATTAGCGATCATTAAAACTTATAATTTATTAACATGTAAACCAATGTTATATATTTGTAACATTGATGCGCAACATATCGCCGATCCAATTCAATCGGAATTTTATATGCAATTTTGTGCATATTTAAAAGCATCTGGTAATAATACGAAAACTTTACCAATTGCAATCAGTATGGAAAATGAAATATCTACGTTATCTGAAAATGAACGTAAGGAATTTATGGATGATTTAAAAATCGATCATACTGGCTTAGAAACAATTATTCGTTCCGCTTACGATCTCCTTGATATTCAAACATTTTATACATTCGGGGTTGATGAGACGAAAGCATGATCATTTACTAAAGGGATGAGTGCACCGCAATGTGCACGCTCAATCCATACGGATATTGAAAAAGGTTTTATTCGTGCGGAAATCATTAATTGACAAGACTTAGTCACTTATAAAACGGAAACGGCTGCAAAAGAACATGGGAAAAAACGAATCGAAGGTAAAGATTATATTATGCAAGATGGCGACGTTGTTTATTTTCGATTTAACGTTTCGAAGTAGCGATTAATGGTGACCAGTATGGGATTCAAACCCATGAATCTCGCCTTGAGAGGGCGATGTGTTAAGTCGCTTCACCAACTGGCCGAATCACGGTTTAATAATCGCGTGTTCAATAACGGAAAATATTTGCCGTTCATAAATCATCCCGCAAACGTGATTGTTGTGAACTAGGATCAGTGTTATAACCGTTTGGTAAATATGATTTATCGGTATCAAAAACATCGTATGAACCACTTGTATCATTTCATAAAACTTTACTACCATCGGTAAAGTGGGTAGTTTGAATGGCTTTAACATTTCCACTCGTATTCGTAAATTTTAAAGTAACACCACCAGCATTATCATCGGGAACCAAACCGAGATTATATAAAAATTGGTTGGTGTGATATGAATTTTCTGCAACATTATTTGTTAACTTTGCCGCTCCCGAAAATTCAACACGATAACTACCGTTATTTGACATATCAAAATTTGATCAATTATAGTTATAACTTAGGGAAAAAATAAAACTACCATCAGCTTCAAAAGTTATACCTCGCATTACATTAATGTGAATGTTTGAAGCATATAAGTTAACAAGTGGATTTGCATCACGAATATTTACACCAGTATTATCCTCATCAGTTGGATCAATTCATTGTTGCACCGGTAAATAGTATGTGTCAGTTGCTGCATCACCTGGTTTAACAATTAGATAACTATATAAGAATGTTCCGACCATCATTACGTATAACTTATCTGCCGTAATTAATTTTAATACACGGGGATAATCGTCTCAAGTATGAATTGTAATATCGTCCAAATCATACGACCCACGATCTTTATTAACAAATAAACGTGCCCGGTTGTGATATCACAAATTCATACTGAAACCAGAATAGAATTGGGTTGGTCGTTTACCAGCATCAACTTCAAATATTTTACTAATTGTTCATAATAAACCAGATGCAAGCGCTACTGGTGTTGCAATCACACAACATGTTAAAAATAATAAATACAATGTTTTACGAATTGGTCGTTTAATTTTAACCAATGCATTTTCCTTTACGGTTAAATATGTATTTTTATCATCAACATAAAAGTGGACACTTGGATTAGTTTTAATAATTTCAACAATCTTATTCTCGGGATAATGAATTGCGGCATTATTTAAATCAGCATAACCAAATGGATACTCACCAAAGATGACATTTTTTACATTATCAACACCATCCGGTGTAATACGTCCAATTTTATTTTTCTTGATTAAAAACGGTTTACCACGAAGATAAATAATTCCTTTGTTAACAGTTAAGCGTGAAGTAAAACGTTTTTTGTTGTAGTAAAATTTTGTTTCTGGATGATTTAAGATGGTACTAGCTAACTCTTTAAGGTTATCAACAGGGTAATGAACACCAAGCCGATTTGTATCAACTAACCCATAAGGATAGAGTTTTAGAACGATCTTTTTGGGAAATTTATCTTCTAACATATATATATTATATATGTCCATTAAAAATGGCGTTAAAATCCGAACGGAATTAAATTAGCCATTCTAATTCCCATATTTTAATGGAAAAATCACTATAATTTAATTAATGAAACCTCAGATATTAAGCACAATTTTCGATCATCCGGGTTTAAATAAGCAACTGGTCATCGCAATTAGTGAATTTAAAAATGAACCTGCTTGAATGCAACAATTGCGTTTACAAGCCTACACCGCATTTACCAAACTGTCTAATCCCAAATGAGGTCCAAATTTGTCTTTCATTAATTTTAACGATTATTATTATTTTATTAAACCATTAAAAGCAACAGTGCAAAAATGAAATGATTTGCCGACCAAAATTCGTGATACATTCGAAAAATTAAAAATTCCGCGCATTGAAGCTGAGCAATTAAGCGGAATTAATAATCAATACGATAGTTCACCAGTTTACCATGCATTAATGAAGGAATTAGCGGATCAGCATGTGCTTTTTTGTTCAATGGATGAAGCAGTTAGCAAACATCCCGAAATTGTGAAAAAATATTTTGGTAAACTTGTTCCATTTACCGATAATAAATATGCGGCATTAAATAGTGCAGTATGATCAGGCGGCAGCTTTGTTTATGTTCCGAAAAATGTTATTTTAACTAAACCGTTACAGTCATACTTTCGCATCAATTCAAAACAAGCTGGGCAATTTGAACGAACGTTAATTATCATTGGCGATAACAGTGAAGTGCATTATATGGAAGGTTGTACAGCGCCAATTTATGATAAAAATAATTTACATGCAGCAGTTGTCGAAGTGTTTGTTGGGAAGAATGCCAAGTTTCGTTATTCAACAATTCAAAATTGAAGTGATAATGTTTTGAACCTCGTAACCAAACGCGCATGAGTGGACACCAATGGTTACATGGAATGAATTGATGGCAATATCGGTTCAAAATTAAATATGAAGTATCCCACAACCATTTTGGCTGGGGACCATGCCGTTGGTCGTTGCATTAGCATCGCCACCGCAAATACCGGTGTGATTCAAGATGCTGGGGCAAAAATGATCCATTTGGGAAAAAATACACGGAGCCAAATCCTTTCAAAATCAATCGCTTTAAAAGGCGGCAATGCTTCATATCGCGGTTTAGTTAAAATCACGAAAAATGCCCAACATAGTCACAGTGATATTGTTTGTGATTCAATTATTTTGGATCAAAAAAGTAAGAGTGATGCAATTCCAACTGAATTAATCGAAAACAATACATCATTCATCAAACATGAAGCACGGATTTCCGATTTAGATAAAGAAACACTATTTTATCTTAACGCTCATGGGGTTAATGATCAACAAGCAAGACAATTAATGGTAATCGGATTCATGGAACCGTTTTTGCTTGAATTACCATTAGAATATGCGGTTGAACTGAATCGTTTGATTAAAGCATATTTAGTTTAATCCGATTTGTAAATGGCGCGCCCAGCAGGAGTCGAACCCACAACCTCTTGGTTCGTAGCCAAACGCTCTATCCAATTGAGCTATGGGCGCTTTGGAGGTGCTGACTGGATTCGAACCAGCGAATACGAAGGTTGCAGCTTCGGACCTTACCACTTGGCTACAGCACCGAGTTATTTAAATTATATAACTATATATAATTAAGTTGGTGCATATCGTGAATAAAAAATCAATCCGTCATTTATATATTTTAGCAATTGAGACATCATGTGACGATACTTCAATTGCATTATTAAAAGACGATCAAGTTTTAGGAATGAAATCAGCAAGTTCGTTGACAAAATATCCAAAATACGGCGGAATTATTCCGGAAATTGCCGCCCGTAGTCATGAAGAAATGATTGATCAATTATATCGAGAATTGCTAGCAAGTCTTAAATTTGATTTTCATCAGATCACCCATGTTGCTTATACCAGTGAACCGGGCTTACCTGGATCATTGCATATTGGTAAAATTTATGCAAAGACACTCGGTTTTTTATTATCCGTGCCGGTTATTCCAATTAATCACTTACATGCTCATGCGATGAGTTTTGCAATTAATAATTATGGCTCAATCCGTTATCCATTTTTAGCGTTAGTTGCAAGCGGCGGTAATACCGTAATCTATTTTTGCACCAATCCAAAAAAATTTACAATTGTTAATGAAACTGGTGATGATGCAGTTGGTGAAGCACTTGATAAAATCGGTCGGGCATTAGGTTTAACCTACCCTGGTGCCATTGCGATTGATCGGAACTACCAAAAAACAAAAGTTGTCGAAACGATTAAACATTTACCACCAGATCATCCGTTTAGTTTTAGCGGGATTAAAGTCCATTGTTTAAATTGAATTAATCAAGCTAAACAACAAAAGCAACACGTTGATACCATTAAAATTGGTTCAAGTGCACTGCATTGGGCTGTTGATGATATTTTATTAAAGCTCCAATTCTATGCTGATCAATATCATCTTAATCGTTTTGCATTTGGTGGCGGATTTATTGCGAATCAATTATTCCGTAAAAAAATTGCGGCAAAAAAACAATGAGAATCACATTTAACGGATTTAGCTTATGTAGGAGATAATGCCGCAATGATTGGCTTTCTTGCTTATTGTATAATCAAAAAATAGTTATTTTTTTGATTTTTTTGGTGCATCAACTTCAAAATCGTCATCATTTAAATTGACTTTTTGGGTTGGCGAAATATTAATTCGTTCTAAACGGCTATTGTTATCTTTGTCGTTTTTTTGTTGTTTGAATTGGTAATCGGCCATCTTATCTATATTATATTTGTATCATTAATAAAAAAGAAATAATTTGATTCGATAATAAAATTATCGGGCAAATAACACGAAAAATGTAAAAAAATTGAAATTATTGGAAATTATTATTTATAATAAATGTGTATTCAATGGCTTCAGCGAAGACTAAACCGGCAAATTTACATAAAAATCAACCAGCAATTACGCATCATAATAAAGAACCGCTAGTTGATAAGAAAAAGTTTTCTTATAGCTTTTTTGCCATGATGCTGTTGGCCATTGGGTCAACTGTTGGTGTTGGTATTTATTATAAAACCGCTTCATTATTAGAAAACACGGGGGGGAACTTAATTGTTACTTACTTGGCTTGATTTATTTCAATTGTGGCAATTATTGCAATTTGTTTATGTATGGGTTTTTTAAACAAACGCAATAAATATCCGGAATTAAGTTATATTGGTTATGTCCGTAGTGAAAACAATGAAGGTTTATTTCGTGGTTGTAAAAACTTTGTTTTATGGGTACTAATTCCGGTTTATAATACTTGTTTTGGTTATTATTGTGTTCAAGCAATTGAAGAATCAGCTAAAGCGTTTGATAGTGATTTTGTCATGCCGTTTTATGCTAATATTTTAATTGCTTTCGTGATTATTATTTATTTTTCAACCATTTGTGTATGACCGAGTTTAGCGGAAAAACATAATCGTGCAACATCGTTTTTACGAGCAATTCCGCTTTTAATGTGTATTATTGGTGGAATTATTATTTTTGGTGTTAATTTTGATCATAATAATTGAACAAATCACGAAGCTGCTTTAGATAAACTTCGTCGTGAATCGAACTCATTAATTCATTTAACGCCATTTTTTGGTTTAATTGCCTGTTTTCCGGCCATCTTATTTGCCTTTGATGGATTCTATTTTGCTGCTGGTTCGTTTGTGCGAATGAAAAATCCACAAAAAGGTCCATGAGCAATGGCCGTTGGTGTAATTGTTGTTGCGGTTATTTATATTCTTGTGGCAACGGCAATTTTATTAGGATCAATTCCAAATCAAGATTCTCGTGCGGTTGGATCTTATCAAGATTTGGTTGTTGGTGATCAACGTTGAGTAATTGGGATCATGGCATTATTTATTATTTTTGGGATGTTTGGTGTAACGAACGGAAATATTTTATTCGGTGTTGAAACATTCCGTTTAATGTATAAAGATCGTCGTTTCTTTACTTTCAATTTTGCCAATAATAAAGAATTCGTTTTATTCAATTACATTTATAACATTATTTACTTCATCCCAATTACGATTTTTGGTATCTTCTATTTTGAAGCCACTAGCTACGGATCTGATCCAATTAATAATTCAATTTGAAATGTTGCTGATACATTAACGAATTGATGTGGAACATTCTCGTTCTTATTTTTAACAATTCCAATTGCTGGTGTTTTATTTAATAAATCAATTAAAAAGAATTTACGATTTAAAATTCTCGGCTGAATTTCTGTTGGATTTACTTCAATCGTTACCTTATATTTATTTGTTGATGTATTCTATGCTTTATCACGAATTTTAACCAAAGAGTATGATGATCCAAAAGACCGTTACCAAGATATCGTTTCCCAAGTAATTACGATCGTATTGTTTTTCTTCTTTGCTGGTGTTTCATTTACCCCTACTTTATTAAAATCAAAACGTCGAAGTGCTTAATTGATTTGGGCAAAACTTAATACGTTTGTTCCCAAAATAGCATGAAAGTTCACGGACGACTTGACAAAGATATTAAAAAACATAAATATCATCCGATTTTGTGAGGTGGATATAACAAAATTATTGATGATGTTTTTTTCACTAGAAAAAAATGATGTAGCCACTTGATTTTTTGTGGATTCATATTATTCGGTTTGCCATTAATAACGGTTATCTTACTTTTACCAGTAATTTTTCCCCTTTCGCTTTGTAATGGGTATTCAATTTTTTTTGCATTTTCATTGATTGGTATATTATATTTGTTTGTTTTTATGATATCTTTTTTAACTTTATCCAATGTAATTTTATGTTTACCAAAAATCATCAAAACTTGCAAATGATATGAATCAATTAAAAATTTACCAGAACCAGCATTTGAGAACGAATTAGATAAAAAAAGTTCGTTCAACATCGTGATTTTGGTATTATTATGCTGCAACATATAAAGAATGAAAAAAACAAAACTCACCAGTGATGAAAAAATATATGGCCGAAATCAATCAATACTGTGATACACATAAAATGAAACCAGAAGTTGAATCAGAATATATTATTCGTCGCTTAAATCAATTAAAACAAGCAAAAAC
>JAITFD010000030.1 GCA_031281575.1 Mycoplasmataceae bacterium
ACAACTACTCCAACTGCCGAAGCTGAAACGGAAGAAAAACCAGCCGAAGATAGCGGTACTGATACTGATGATGAAAATAGCGAGAACAAATAATTAATTATTTTCGGGAATTTTTAATCCGATAATTTTTAATTAAATTCGCCTTAATCTTTTGGTCAATAAATTCATGACGTTTTTTTTGTTTAATTTTTTTAATCAGTGTTTTCATTTTCTTTTTATATCCCGGTTGAACCTTACCTTGATATTTTCAAACAATTTTTTTAATTGCATGATTTGTTTCGTCATCAAAGCGGAGTGGTTGTTTTTTGCGTAATTTTAATGGTTTATTAATTAGTTTACCTTCTTGATTAATAAATTGATAATGAAAATTAATATTCTTTTTGGTTAATCGAGCAATTTGCGGATCAATATTCTTTGTATAGATAACAAATGAATCGCCTTTAGTTTTATATCTTCCCACCCGTCCAGCTCGATGCATATATCAAACATCGTCCTCTGGTAATCCAATTGAAATAATTACGTCAGCACCTTGAATATCAATTCCCCGTGATGCCAAATCGGATGCGATTAAATATTGATATTGGTTCTTATTAATTGCTTTAAAAATTGTTTTCCGTTGACGTGTGCTTAAATCTTTATGGAGTAATACACAATTATATTGATGCTCCAACATTGTTTGATAGACTTCGCTAGCAATTTTTCGCGTATTGGCAAAAATGATGCAGAAATATGGTTGCAAATTTTTTAATAAATTTAATAATGTAATTAACGGATTATTTTGATGATCATAAATGATATGATGATTAATATTTTCATTTGATCAAATAGTCCGATTTGCACTAACCACTTTCGTATCTTTAAAATATTTTTTTAATCAATTTGCCAATGATTCGTGGGTCGTTGCACTACAAGCAATTTTTTGTAATCCGCGGTGATCGATGGTTTGTAAAACATCATTAGTTAAATTAATAAATCCATGATCAATTAACATATCAACTTCATCAAACACAACCATCTTAATTGTTTGCGCATTAATAATTTTTTCTTTAATTAATTCATGGACTTTGCTAATAGTCCCAATCACAATTTGACTGGGATTTTTTTTTAATTTGTATTTTGTTTCAATTCAATTACTCCCGCCAGTACACAATGTTAAACGCAATGATGGCAAGTTTAATTTAAACTCGTAATATTTACTATAGATTTGTTTTGCCAGCTCTTTCGTTGGCAATAACACAATACATTGTGTTTGTTGATCATTATAATCTAAATTGTTTAGTGTTGGTAGTAAATAACAAAGCGTTTTACCACTACCGGTTTGGCTCGTGATGATTGCACTGTGTTTTGCTAACAATAACGGTAATGCTTGCGCTTGAATTTTCGTCGGTTCATTAATTTTTAAACGTACAAGTGCAGTTTGCAATGGCTGAATCAGATTGTATTCACGAAAACTAGGCACGTTTATAAAAGAGTAACAACCCAAGTGGCTGGAATCCCTTTAGGTATTAAAAATGTTTTTCATTGTTCAGCAGTGCCTTGACAATTTTGTAAATTCAAATGATAGTCACTGCCGATGAGACCTAAATTTACGAAAGTAAGATTATCAATTGTTGTTCAATCAGTATATGAACGGCCATTACATTGTAATGTAATGGTTTTTAATGCAGCACTGGCACTAATTGATCCAGCAACACCGTGGAAATGACTTTTTAATGTTAGGTTCGTTAATGCTGTAGCCGCAATTGCCGCTGTGTGAATTGTTGTAATACTTGGCAAATTTAAACTTAATATCCCAACATTGTTTAAACAATTATTTCACAGTGTAGTTGCATCATTAATTACTAATGATTGGAGATTGGTACAATTTTCAAATGCTGATTCACCAATTTGGTGGACATCGCGTAATGTTACATTCGTTAATGTCGTATTGTTTTTGAATACATTGAATGGTAATGTATTGTGAGTGATAAATACTGAGTCTTCGCCAATGCGAGCATTTGCCCCAACAGCAAAACGATCAACAACAATATCAGTAACCCCAATGAATGGATTATCAATTAAATAATCGATTCGGTGAACATCGAATGCTGATTGCGATCAATCAATTGACATTCCTGATGGTAAATAAAGTTTGGTTTTTCCGTTTCGTTGTGCTTGTGCTGGAATGTAGGTAACTGTATTAAGATAATACTCGTAATCATCATACGGCACAACACTAGGATCGCTGCATGTAATTCTTAATCCACATTCTTCTAATGCGGCATATAAATCTAATGTGCCTCTTGTACCAACGTTATTAATTTTCCAAAAATCAATTGCCGTTTCACCAAATCCAGTGCTATATGCTCCGCTCAATGTTAATGCACGGAAATCAACATTTAGCGTTTGTAAAAGTGGATTTTGTCCAAATGCATACGGATGAATATTTTGAATTGTATCAGGTAATGATAAATTAACAATTGGAACTTGATAGAACGAAAAATCATTTAATGATACTAAGCCACGATGAAATGATATATTGTCAATTTTTTTACATTGATAAAATGCTTCTTTACCGATGCTTGTAATATTTTGTGGTAAATTGTTTGTGATATCAGTTAATGTTGTAATATCAGTTTCAGTATCCAATGCAGCAATGGTTTTTAATTTTGTACATTTTTTAAATGTCGCAGCACCAAGTTCATTCGGGGCGATTTGATCAGCAAGAATTCCGTTTACATTTAGTGTTGTCCCAAATCACACAGTTTCAAGATTGATATTTTCGGCAAATGCACTACTTAAATTCGTTACGTAACGCAAATCGTATTCACTAATTGATTGACAATTATAAAAAGCATCCTTAAGGATTGTATTGATTGTTTTTGATAAAGCAAAATTTTTCAATAAAACACAATTGGCGAATGCTTGTGATTCGATTACTAAATAATCAGCAGTATCGGGAATAATAATATTTGTTAAAGATTTACAATTTAAAAAAGCTTTACTGGTAATGTTTTTGTTTGTTCCGATGTAGTTAGGAAAAACAAATGTTTGTAATTTTTCACAATTTTCAAATCGTAAAACACCATTATATGGAGCATCGGTTTCTTTTCGTTCAACAAAAGTAATCGATTGAATGTTTGCCACAAATTCGGATGATAAAAGAATATTTGTGCCAATGGTATTAAAATTAATCGAAGTAACATTCGCCGGAATAACTAAATCATGATAATTTTTACCAGGTAATCGAAAAGGGTTTTGGTAAAATCCTTGTAACACACCATTGGCATCAATTTTTAGATATGATACCGGAATTGTTGTTCCATCATAATTATCTTTAACGGTTAAACGTAATGAATAATTTTTTTGTAATGCTTCTTCGGTATCAACAAAAGCAATTCGAACATTAAGCAAATATTGATTCGGTAATAAAGCATTTGTTCAACGCACAATACCATTTTCGATTGATAAAGCTTGTTTAATGTTATCCTCATCAACAATAACTGAACCAGCATTCGTTACATGCAAGCTTCAAGTTAACCGCGAATCGTGATTATCAATTGGTCGACCAATTTGATCCGATAGTGCAAATTGGTAATTACCAGAAACATTTAATTCGGTTTCAATGGCATCAGTTTCTTCATTTTCCCAATTAATGTTTGTAATTACTTGTTTATTACTGTGTTTTGGAATGATGTAATCACGGGCAATATAAATTCCAGCTGTTACAACACCAGCAATAATCACTCCCACAAATAGCATGCGGAGAAAGTTAAAAAATTTTGAGCGGTGGTGGGTATAGTGGAATCGATACTTAAGATTCATATATTTATATTATAGTATAGCGTGCGAACGCATATGATACTTCATTATCATCTGATTAATTATCTTTTTGTGGATTATTGATTTTTTGCCGATATATTTAATCCCGCTTTTGCCAACTGATCAGCCATGTCATTGTATTTATCGCCAGAATGGCTTTTTACTTTCTTAAAAATTACATTTAATCGATTTGCTTCAACTAATTTTAGATAATTTTCCCGATAGGATTTTGCAACTGTTTTTTTTGCTTTTCATGCATCAGTTATTCATGCTTCAATTCCCTGGTAATCATAATAAATTATGGCGTCTTTTATTTTTTTTCTAATCAAAAATTTCAATGCTTCAAGTACCGCTTTGACTTCACCCGTTACGTTATTACTGCCTTCGATATTCTTAGTGCTTCCGGAAATTTTAGCGATAATTTTTTTGTTTTGGACGATCACATATCCATAACCAGATCGATCGCTATTGCGTTTATCGAAACTTCCATCAACATAAATTTCAACATAGTTATCTAAATGATTTTGTAATGGTTTTGTCGCTTCATTTAACCAAGCACGAGCACTTTTTGTGTCATTAAAACCTTTGAACTGTGCACACCTGTATCCATCAATACTTGCTTTTGCTTCATCTCATGATGTAAAAATCCCCGTTTTATATCCTTTTTTAACCGCATATATTTTTTTCATGACAACAATTATTGGGTATAGCTTAATTATATAAAATAATTAAGGGAACATTATTTATGCTTTTTATTATTTTGAATAAAGTTGGAACCTTTCTCTGTTAGGATTCTTCCCTTATTTGTTTTAAGAATGTAATTGTTTGTAATTAAATACGGCTCAATTTTTAATTCAATTGTTTCTTGATCAATATTGACAATTTGACTAAGTGTTTTTAAACCAACTGCTTGTTTTTGGTTTGCTAAAGCGCTTAAATATTCAAAATCATTTTGATCAAGCCCATTTTCGTAGTATTTTAATTTTTTCAAAATGCTTGCGACGGATAATTCCGGATGACAATTACGAAAATCAAATATTCGTTTAATAATTTTAATTGCATTGCGCGGAATGTTTTTACAATTACTCGCAATTAATTGCAATTCCTGATCATTTAATGCTAAAGCAATTTTTTGACTTGCAAAACGTAAAATTGCAACCAATTCGTCGATTGCGTATTCTTTAAGATTAAGTGTGATACTAAATCGTTCTTCAAATGGTAATGGTAATTTCCCCAATCGTGTTGTTGCACCAATCAAGGTAAATTGCGGAACACTAATTCGTGTTACCTTACTGTTAAATTCTTTACCGATCGTAATATCCAAGGCAAAATCTTCCATAATTGTATAAAGTAATTCAATACATTGCGGATTCATTGCATGAATCTCGTCGATAAAAATTAAATCGCCTTCATCAATCGATAATACTAAATTAATAATATCGGAATTATGAATAATATTACCGCCTTGAATAATTTTAATTTTCCGGTGCATTTCATTCGCAATAATTGTTGCTAAACTAGTTTTCCCAGTGCCAGGCAGTCCATAAATTAAACAATGGTCTAAATTCCGTTTTTGTTTTTGCGCAGAATTAATAAAAATTTGCAAATTACGTTTAATTTCTGCTTTACCTTGGAATTCGGTAAAACTAGTTGGACGCAGGTTCATTGACGATCGTGCTACCTTTGGCAATAATTTTAATGGCATTTGAAATTAAATCAGAAAGTTCTGCCTTCGCTGTGAAATCAATGCTTTTAACTGCATAGTCAATTTCATTTTTGCTATATCCTAATGTTTTTAATGCTTTAATTAATTCACCAGAATGGTTGTAATCATTCGTTTCAGATTTTTCTTCGTTCGTAAATTCTAATTCTTCACAAATAATCCGGGCATTTTTTGGTGTAATTCCCGGTAGTGAAGTTAACGTTTCGACATCTTTGTTGATAATGGCTTGCTTAATAATATTTACGTCATTACTACAAATAAAAATTGCGGTTTTACAGCCAATTCCCGACACAGTTAATAAACGACGAAATAAATCTTTTTTCTCATAATGGCAAAAGCCATACATTTCTTCAAGCAAATGATTTTTATTATTTAATGTTAAATTTTTATGAACGTATATTTTTGTTACTTTTCCAACTTCAAAATCTTCTGGATTACTTACCATAATGTAATATCCAATGAAATTATTTTCAAGTAAAATTCCCCGCTTATAGATTGACACAACTTTTCCGACGATGTATGATCACATATCAAATACCCCTCACACCATATATGGCTAAAAAAATCATAAAAATCTGAATTTTTGCATATTTTTTTTGATTTTAATGATAATATCTATACTATAGTATATGTAAAAAATAATTAAATTAATGCAAAATAATGCAAATTATTCTTTTAAATTATTTAATTGAACAATATTATCCAGACGACAGTCTAAATTGTCTAGACGCTTAACTACATAAATCATAAACTCCCGCACTTCTTGATTGAATGCTAGTTGTGTTTGATTAAATTGTTCTTGGCGCTGAATAAAACTATTTACATGATTGGCAAATTCAATAAATCATTTTGGTGGTTGATTAGATCTTGGTTTCCGTTTTGGATCGCTGATCGAACCAACACCGTGTTTTTTCGTTTGTTGTTTAACAACCGCCAATGTTTCGTTAACACCAATCCGGTTTGCTTGTGTACTATTGATTACTTTCACTGTCAGTTTACGCATATATTATAAGCAACTACTCCTCATACAATATATTGGTTGATTTTACTGAAAAATCTGAAAAAACTTTCAAAATATTTAAAAAAACGCGATAAATGTTTGTCAATGTTCTAATTAAATACATATGTTTATAAAGCGATAAAAATTATTGTTTATGATATAATTAAAATATGATGATTAAACAATCAATTAACCGAAATTCCAATATATATATATATAGCCATCGTGAGCTTAATTTAGTTAAATTTAATTGTTTGCCATATTTGAATTATGCAAACAATTAAAAAATCGCACCGTATTCTTGCTTTGACATCGCTATCAATCGCCGTATTTATTACTGCAATTTTAATGTGCTTATCATACCGAACTAATACCACGAACGCTATTCAAAACGATCAACAAGATATTAAGCATTATTATTTGAATAAACAATATACTGTTTCACAAAGATTTAACGAAACATTGCCTGATGAAACGGCAATTCTTAATGCGTTGGCTGACGACGGCGAAATTGATCGAGCAACCAGCAACGAATTAAATGTTCGGGATATTGTTTGAGATGAAGTAACCAAACAAAGTGGTTCTTTTTACATTGAACCAGTCGCAAACGCAATCCATTACAGCGGTATATTAAAAGGTTCATTCAATCAATTAAAACCAATTAGCGCTGATTTAGATGGTAATGCAACTGTACTATTAAGCCGGATCTATTCCAATTCGATTGTCTTTGGCCCAAACGATATTTTAACTGATGAATTACGTAGTCAAATTAAAAGCGAATTTAAAACAAAGTATCCATCACTTAATGTTAATCAAATTAGTATTGAAAGAGATATTGCAACAAATCAATTAATTGTTAAACCAAAAGCTAATTCGACTGTTTATTTAGCGGATTCTGCTGCGATAATTAATTATGATGTTAGTTCTTCATTTCAAGTATTTTATAATCAGCCAACTTTATCGCAAACAATCACCACATCAACACCCACAATTTATTATCGGAGCAGTCCATTGAGCGCTAGCGCTGTAACATTTACAACGAACATTCCGAGTGAAGCTTCAGCATTTTTAACATTAAATGATCAAACAGGTGTTGTAACATTTTTACCAGGATATGGATATAATGGTGGTAATTTAACAATCAATGCTAGTTATGAAGATCCGGCAACTAACCAACTTTATAACGACTATATCAGCATTTATGTTCAACCGTGTTTTGGCCAATTAACTTATGGCGTAACAGCTTTGACATTTGCCAATAAAACAGCTGCACCGACTTTTAAAATCGGTTCAACCCAACCGGCAGTTGCTAGCGTTGCCTGATCAATCACACCTAGTGTTACTACTGGTTTAACATGAACAAATGGAACTTTAACTTGAGATCCAACTTATTATTTTCCAAACACAACATATACCATTACCGCATCATATCATAATGCGACCGCAACCGCATCGGTTAATTTAAATAGTGCTGTGGCAACTTTAAATTATGATAAAACAAATTTATCAACTAGTGCAACCACCGCAACACCAATCTTTAAAATTGAAACAACCCAAATTGCGGCTGCTAATGTTCAAACATGAACAATTAATCCCGGAATCGATTCGAACTTAAGTTTTGTTGCTGGTGTCCTTAAAATCATTGGTGTAATTGCCAATACAACAACTTATTCGATTTCTGCGACTTATCGTGGTTATACGGCATATGCCAACGTCTGCGTTAATGCTTTACCACCGGCCGAAACTCGAGTTGATTTATCATCTTATAGTTTAACCGATGCGATCACGAATACAATTACTGGTGGTGAAGCAGTTGCAACGACACCTTCTTTTTATTACAACAATAGTAAAATTTCATCAGGTGTAACTTGAAAAGTCAACGGCGGATCTTCTGCTCCTACCGGCCTTGTCTGAACCAGTAGTAGTGGGAAGTTGAATTTACAGTCAAGGGTCAATTATCGGGCAAGTCAAATGGTGATGATTAGTGGGAGTTATACAGTGAATAATCAGACATAT
>JAITFD010000032.1 GCA_031281575.1 Mycoplasmataceae bacterium
TCTTCAATTGGTTCTTCAGCAACTGCATCAGCATTTGTTTTTTCTTCAACATTTGTTGCTGCTGGTGCAATCGGTGTTTCAGCCGCTGATGCTGGAACTGCTGGAGCTTGTTGAACATCGTTTACAGCAATCGTTTGATCCAGTTTTGTTTGTTCAGTTTCAATGTCTTGTGAATTAATGGGGATCTCATCCTTCTTGCCATGCGGTTTCTTCTCTGGCAGTGGTTTTAATTCTTTTTCTTTCCCAACATCTAATGATAAAGCAGTTTTTAATGCAAGTTCAATCATTCGATCAACCCCTTTTGTTCGTTCTTCAGCGGAATATTCTTCTTTGGAAAAGAAGGTATTAACAATGGTTAGAATGGTGATCGCTTCGCGTTTAAACTTATTGGCATTAGCATATAAAGCGAAACTTTCCATTTCAACAGCAACACATCCATTTGTCCGTTTAATATTTTCCGCTAATGAATACTTATCGTAAAAAACATCCGCACAATGAACTTTACCAAATGATATTTTGTTGCCAATTTCAACATTGGTATCAATAATTGCATCACGTAATTTTTTACTACCACTAAGTATTCCGTTATTTGTTGGTACACCAAGATCTTCGGCATATGGCGAATTTGATCAACAATTAGTTGCAATCAATACATCACCCAATTTTAATTCTTTGTGATATGCTCCGGCTGTTCCAATCCGAATAATTACTTGAACATCATAGTGATCAAATAGTTCATGGGTATAGATTCCGATTGATGGATTACCCATTCCGTGGGCCATTACAGTAATTTTTTTACCTTTGTAATATCCAGTAAAAGCAAACATTTCTCGCACATCATTAACAAGACGATAATCACGTAAATATTTTTCGGCAATATATTTTGCGCGTAATGGATCTCCGGGCATAATTACGATCTTCGCAATTTCGCCGATTTTTGCGTTATTATGAGGTGTAGGCATATATGTATATATTATAACTTAATCGATTAGTGATTAATATTCTTAATCTCATTTAAAATATATGCTTTTAAATTATAAAATTCTTTTTCTAAATCATCCATTATGATTACATGATTATAAAAGTGCGAATGTTCAATTTCATTTTTCGCAATTTCTAATCGCCGTTCAATATCTTCTGATTGATTTAAATTTCGTTCAATTAGTCGTTGCTTAAGCACTGTTAATGACGGTGGCATTAAAAAAATTGTCCGTAATGGATATTTATCGCCATATGAATCAATTACTTGCCGTGCGCCATCAACTTCAATTTCTAAAATGATGTTTTTAGCTAATCCTAGGACATGCTCAATACTTTCTTGGGTTGTACCATAATAATTTTTTGAATAAATCGTTCATTCTAATAATTGATGATTTTCAATTTTCTTTTGAAATTCATGTTGGGTTGTGAAATAATAATCAACGCCATCAATTTCATTTTCGCGTTTTGCCCGTGTCGTAGTTGATATATTTCGGACAATATTAATTTCTGGATCATTAATGATTTTACTAATTAATGTATTCTTTCCTACTCCAGATGGTCCCGAAATAATGAAAATGCAACTACTATATCCCATAATTAATTATAACCGATAAATAACATATTTATATGTTATTTATTCAATAACAATTAGTTATTAGGATTATTTATTGAAATTAAATAATTTATTTTTGAATGCTTCTAATGTTAATGCAGCTGCAGTATAAGCACCGATTGCACATGCAACAACAACAACGATGATACCACCAGTTGTATAGGTCATTGATGCATCGGGTTTATTAGTTTCTACACAGAACAATCAGCTAAAATTTATAAACTTAACGTTAACTGACGGTATTGACGTAATAATAGTCGCACTAATTAGCAAAACAAACAACACAGCAACTAATGCAATAAAAATTGTCGAATATAACTGAAACTTTCCTTTTGCTTTTAAATTTAAAACTAATGTTGTAATATAACTAACGAAAGCAAGGGCAACAAAAACAATTGCAAGAATACCAATTAAATTTAAAGTATTAGTCGAGCTTTCTCCTGGTTCAGTTGCATTAACTAGTTTATAAAATCCAAGCGAACCGTTGGCACTAAAGTCGTCATTTGATGGAAGAATTAAACCACAAGCAGTAATAATAAATGCAGCAATTCCTAACGCATATGTAGATAATGTTAAACATTTAACAACAAGATTACTTGAAGATTTAGCGGAAGCAAACTTATGGCTTGCAACTGGAGCAATATGAGCGGCTTTTTTTGACTTTTTACTTGATACAACTGGTTTTGATTTTGATGCTAATGTTACTTTCTTTGTTGCTGCTGCTTTTTTTGCTTTTGCCATAATTATACTTATATTATAGCATAAAATTATTTTTCTGTTGTTTTATTGTTACATTTATGAGATTTTTAAGCAACATTGTGATCGTCATTGGCCCCACTCCACCGGGCACCGGTGTAATATAGGCAACATGATCTTTTACGGCATTAAAATCAACATCACCACATAATTTACCATTCGCATCACGATTCATCCCGACATCAATGACAACTTGTTGTGGATTAGTATATTGTTGGGTAATGAAATTCGCTTTGCCGATTGCACTAACTAAGATATCTGCTCGTTGACAAATTTTTGGTAGATCAACTGTTTTTGAATGACAGATCGTTACTGTTGCGTCTTCTAATAAAAACAAAGCCGCCAATGGTTTACCAACAATATTACTGCGGCCAATAATTACGACATTTTTTTGGGCAATGGGAATGTGATCATATTTTAACATCGCAATAATTCCCGCTGGTGTACACGGCAATATTCCGTCATACTTTTTTTTGCTTGTTCATAACGCCCCAACATTAATTAGATGAAAACAATCAACATCTTTGTCGGCATCAATTGCCGCAATAATTGCATCTTCATTAATATGACGCGGAACTGGTAATTGGACAAGTATTCCATTTACCGCTGCATCATGATTCAATGTATTAATTGCGGCAATTAGTTCTTGTTGGGTAACTGATTCTGGGAATTTGCGTAATTCGCCATGGACATTAATTTTTTCACATAACTTTAATTTATTGCGGATATAAACATTTGATGCGGGATTATCACCAACTTGAATGATTACAATATGTGGAATAATTCCGTGCGTATTTAATTTTTGAACCACAGCATTTAATTCAGTTTGAATTGCCTCGCTAATTTTTTTTCCATCAATTATTTGCATCGTGTTAAATAAATTATAATAAATATGACGCAGATGCATAATTCGGATAAGATCACAAATATTAAGAAATTCTACCGTCATCGATTGATCGGTTTAAAAAATACTTTTTGTGCATTATTATTAGGAATTGTTGCCTTTGTTTTAATCCTTGATGTTTTTAAACCCGAAGAATTACGTGGGGATAATTTTTTTTGATTGCTAGCTAGTGCATCAAGTGCGATTTGTACAATTATTGTTACTTTTACTTTACGCCGAATATGATCTTATTTAAAAGCTAATAATATTGAAAACAATATCGCTGTTAATTCAATCTATTTCGAAATCATTAGTGAATTTTTCATTTTATTTGGTGAATGTTGTGGATTGATTGTTTATGCAATGCAATTGTATGATACAAATGCAGTATCACACCGGGATATTATTACCATTTTCCGCGTTGTCCATTTCATTGCTGCTCCCTGTGCACTTTTAGCCTTCTTCATGATTATGCATCGTTTATTATCCCGTCTTAAATCTGATCAAGCGAAAAGCAATTATGATGACTAGTAAAAACTCATATTGGAAAAATGAAGTTTTTAAAAATATTACAAAAAAAATAATTATTCGGAAATTAATTATTCTATTAATTACCGCAATCATTGTATTCATTCCGTGCTATGTAATGTATAACTACATCATTCATATGCCGTATAGCGTTGTTGGGAGTCCAAATGATTTTATTCAAATTCAAGTCGCGCTAAATTCCGGAATTTCATTTTCGATGTTTGCCGATAGTGGTTTCGCCGTTGTGTTTGCTTGACAGTTTGTTTTTTCATTAATGATCTTAACGGTAATTGTCTTTATTAATGGTAATCGAATTTACATTGGTGGTTTAGGATTGATTTTTTTTGGCGGCTTATTCAACACATTTGATCGTTTGGTTGATTTTAATTTAAATTATCTTGATTTCCGAATGGTAAAACGCGGAATGGTTTTAGATTATTTTAAATTAAAATCTTTTCCGGCGATTTTTAATTTACCCGATGTATTTATTATTATTGGTACAATTGTTTTTGTACTTGGATTTATTTTTGCATATATCAAACGACCAACCCGTTTACGTGTTTTTGATTGAAAAATTAATGCATCGCTTCCGATTAATTTATTTATTGATGTCACACAAAATAAATGTAATTTGTGTTTGTTTCAAAATGATGAAAAATTCATTAAATATTTCACAAGTATCAAAACACAAAACAATATTACCGACATTGTCATTGAGCGAATTAATTCGATGCTCATGACCTACCATATGATTCCTGCTGATATTACCGATTTATATATTACCACTGGTCCGGGATCTTTTACTGGTTGTCGGATTAATACATTAATCGCTAAAGCTTGGGCAACAACGGATAATGTAAAAGTTCATGCAATTGATAGTTTAGCATTTCAAGCTGGTAATAAAGAGTGTTTATCGTTAATTGATGCTAAAGGCAATAAATGCTACTATTTATTAAATGAAGCAAAACAAAAAAAGATCGGCATTGTTCCATTAAATGAAATTCATCAATTAAATAAACATCATTTACCAATTGTCATTGATTTTAAAAATGTTGATATTGTGAATAATTTGCGTGAATGTTATAAACACTTTAAAATTGTTGATGTAAAAAAACTAACTCCGTTATATATTAAACCAGCAATTTAAAATTTTGAACGATGTTTCTTGCGTAGAGATGAAAGGAAAAGGATACCAAAGAAAATCGCTCAATTACGCGGATTCTTACCTAAGCACATCACTAATCCAACAAAAAAACAAATAAGGCTACCAAATAAAGCAATAACAAAGAAAACATCATTATCAAAACCAATAGCTGGTAAAACAAACATTAATACAAATAAAACAACGGAAAGTAGAATCAATAATAATCCAATTTTTAAACATGGACGCATACGTTTTTGCCCAGTTTGTGCTGAACTAGCTGTTTGTTGAATTTCGGTTGGCGATGGCATCATGTTAAGTTAATTATATATGAATGAGCAATAATTAGTATCAAAGAAAGCTATATTATCGGATATTATTGTATAATATAGATAATATGGCAGTAAATCGAAACGTCGTAACGGCTCCATCTGGACCAAGTGCATCAACAATTGGTGGTGAAACGGCAAAAATTCAGTTTTTCACTCACGGTCAATCAACAATTCTTAAGAAATCATTATTAATTGCTGGAATCGTTTTTATTGTTGTTTGTGCAATTGGTTTTGGGATTAATCAATGAGTTATTGGTTTGATTAATACTGACATTGAAGTGGCTGCAAGTACACTTTTAACTTTATATATTGTTTCAATGGTCGGATTAATTATAACAATGGTTTTAGTTTTTTTAATTCGTCGCCGAATTACAACCGTTAGTACGACATTCATCGTTATTTCATATGTTATTTATTGTGCTGTTGCGGCAATTGTAACCGGAATCTTGTTTACGGCATTTGCTTTAACTTGACCAGGTAATGAATATTTAAAACACATTATTTATGTATTTGGAATTATGGGTGGAATTTTCTTTTTAGCTGGATTGATCGGAATGTTTGTTTCGGATGCTGTGCTTGCATCAATCGGTAAATTTATTATGATTATCTTCATCGTTTATATGATCGGTTTCTTAATTGTTATTTTCCCATTTGCTTTTGGTGTTGCTGGTTTTGATTCAGGTTTAGTTGTAATTTACTTAATTGGTGGGGTATTAGATATTCTTTACATTATTTATGAAGTTGGAACAATTAAACGTATGGAACCATTCGTTCGTGCCCAAACAGCTGATGTTCAATTTAAAATTGTTTTAATGTGTGCATTTGCTTTCACAGTTGATTTATTCCAATTGTTATGAAGAATTGGTTACTTATACCTTCAAATGCAACGTCGTTAGTTGTTGCTAATGCCTTTATTAGCTAAACCGAGTGACTCAACCTATCAAATAACTGATCATGTTATTAAATTAGCACCAGCATTTATTAAAAATAATCAATTCCGCTTTAAAAAAGTTACAGCCACACGCTTTGCTAGTATTTTAGGTTTAAGCAAATATTGTTCACCATTTAAAACCTGGTTGATTATGGTTAATCTATTTAAGGATGAAATGGACGAAACACTTGCCCAAGTTGGCAACATCATTGAACCAAAAATCCGGGATTATGTAAGTAAAGCATTAGGCATCGAATTTATTGCCCATGATCCACGAACAGTTAAATTTGATTGTTTTAAAGATAATCCGATTTTTGGTGGCATCCCTGATGGTGAGCCATTAGTTAATCAACAAATTAATTACCAAACTGGATTACCAATGCTCGAAATTAAAACATCAAGCGTTGATAAATTAAAATACGCAACCGATCAAACCGGAACATTGCGCATGCAAAAAGACGCCAACGGATTGCCGATTGTCGTTAAAAAAAACGGAAAATACGATGAATGAATCAATGATGGCGTTTTTACCATCCCATTGGAATACCAATATCAGTTGGGTTTATATCTTTACTTAAGAAAGGCCAATGCTGGTGTTTTTGCCATCGGTTTCTTGCAACCACAAAACTATTTCGATCCAAAAACTTTTAATGAACATGATAATCAAATCAAGATTATTAAAATGACGATTAGCAGTAATTTAGCCTTAGATAATAAAATTGATTATGCAACAAAATGATACAATGACTATATTAAAACTGGAACATCACCCGCCATGAATGAGGCCGATGAAACATGATTTAACCGGGAATTAAAAGCGGTTAATTAATCGTTATCAAAGTCAAACGAAATTTTATATTCATCAATTTCTTTCTTTCGATTTTCTTTATCAACACTATTTGTTTGACTACTAGTTTGATGAATTGGACGACGGCCACGGTTTCCACCACTAAATCCACGTCCACCAGCAAATTTACCAGGTCCACGCGGAGCAGTATCAATTGGGTTAGCAACATAATCAGCCTTCGTATATTGATTAACTTCATCGGAATCTTGTAACTCTTGATTGGTAATTACTTCAACTGATGCATCAAGCAATTGATTGGCAATGCGAATGTTATTACCGAATTTGCCAATTAATTGTTTGTCATTATCACAAACAACAGTTATTTTTCGATATTCATTTTCTTTGTTTTCAATTAAGAAATAAGAGATTTCAATTGGGGCAAAGACATTAAGAATGAATTTATTAATATCATCATTTCAACGAATAATTTCAATGCGCTCTTTGTTGATTGCATCTTTCACACGATTAATTCGATTCCCTTTTGGTCCAATAATTGTTCCAATCGGATCAATGTTATTATCGTTACATGTTACAGCAATCTTTGTGCGTTCTCCAGCCACACGGGCAATTTTCTTAATTACAATTACACCATCTTCAATTTCAGGAATTTCTTTCTTTAACAAATATAGAACTAAGTTTGAATCAGATCGGGAAAGAATAACTGGATTTGATTTTAATTTTTCATCAACTTTTTTAACATAGAAATAATATTTTGAACCAACTTGCAATTTTTCCCCCGGAATTAATTCTTCTTTGTCAACGGTTACAAACGTATCATCTAGTTCAACAGTTGCTAAATCATGCGAATAGCTTTCCACACGTAAATATAATACTTGGCCAACCTTATCTTTTGAATTATTGTAAATATATTTATTTTGTTCACTAGTGTTATTGTGTTTAAAGTTTTTTAAGATTTCATTTAAATAAGTTGTGTTTGGTTTAAACGGAATTAATAATGTACCACCAATTTTAGCTGCCGCATCAATTCTTTTTGCTTCTGCTAACGGCATTTGGATATAGTCATCGTATTCTTCGATATCATCCGCAATTATTTCAAATTTTTCGGCCATTGTAAATTTACCTTTGTCAACATCGATCACTACATCCAAGATTGCTTCAGGGTAAAGCTTTTCGTGGGTTTTTAATAATGCTTCTTTAAAGTTTTGGGCAACAACGTCATACGAAATCTTTTTCTTATCCCCAATTTCCTTAATAAATCCAATTAAATTAATTCCTGCAGCCATAACTCGTTAAAAAAAGGAACGCATAAATGACTACGCGTTCCATCCTCTATGCTTATATTATATCATATTGAGTTTATGGATATAGAATATCAATAATTTCATTTCGACTAAGAACTTTAAACATACTACTAAAAATGTTTTTGATAATCGCTTTATTTTCGGGGTTCTTAATATTAAAAATCCGGTCAGAAAATAAAACATTATCAAATACTTGGTATGTATCTTTTGGAATTAAAATCCGATTGGCATCACTAACAACACGATATACTTCGGTATTACCGTTATATGTAATAGTGTAACCGTCAGTAAATAATTGATTAATAAATGAACCAACTGTGGTTCCTTCAAAGTCAATCGCATCATCAACAACTGCTTTCAATGATGCTAATTGTGTTGTAATAAATCCAGAATTAATTGCGTTTAGATAATCAGCTGCACCATATGCATTTTCGGGAGTTACAACTGTCGGTCAAATATATTGACTATCAAAAGTATCAAAAGCCGCTAAAAATGTGCTAAAATTAAAACTTGCAATTAATGTACTTAAATTTGAGAAAATTGAATTAATATCAGGAAAACTGACTGATAAAATATCGTCAATACCACCAAATGGTTGAATACTGCCTTCAGCTAGTGCAACATCAAATCCACGTTGTAAGACGTTTGTCATATATTTTGGTAAGAAAGTACGATCTAACAATCCTTTTAATGTTGATCCGCTTTCATTAATCTCCCGATTAAGGAGGTTAAATATTTTCAAGTTTCATTGGTTTGTTGCAGAATCAAACTCAAACATATTGTGTAGTGTGTTATTAATTAATCCAGTTGGTAAATCGGCAATTGCATCTAACGCATTTTGAATACTTTCACCGATTGTACTAATAACACCATTTCTTGTATCTAGTTTTACATAGTTGATAAAATCACTCAGTGTGCCAAAGGTCGGATATGCATTTAAATATTCAATTAATTTTGCATTAAGATCAGCAGCATCATATATTTGTGTAAGATCCGCATTGTTTTTTAATTCTTCAAAATCAGCATTTTCAAGATCTTGAATTCCGGAAAAATCACCTAACGCAATACTTGCTTCGCCAAATTCTTTTACTGCTGTTGTTAGATCCTCGCCATTATCGTTCAAGATTTCTGCGCCTAAATCAACTGTCAATCGTAAATCGTTCGGCATTGTATAAAGAAATGGTGAATCAGCAAAACCGAACGCTTCAGCAAAATTTCGGGTAATACTATTTTTACGGCTTAATGCAGTCGAAGAAACCAAAGCGTCAATATTTGCGGAGAATGTATAAACGGCTGGTACATATAAAACTAGACAAAATAACGCAAAAACAAATCGTTTAAAGCCGTTTGTTTGAAATTGGCCGCCACGGTTACGTTTTACACTAGCTCGAATTCGTGCTGCAGCAATATGATTATCAGTATCTGGTTCATAACTATCAACACCATCAAGAACATGTTTTCGAATAATTAAATGTTTACGAGCAAACAAGAAATAGACTAAAACACTAATTAAATATCAAACGACAACAAAAACTAAGAAGAAGGCAAATGGGATCCCTGGCACATGAGCAATAATATAACTGAAATCGTTTTTATATCGATTAATAATGTCAATATTCAGAATGGAAATTGCCAGTTTAGCAAAAGTTTCGCCAAACAGAATTCATAACAATCAACCAACACAGTAGCCAACAATTGCCATAATTGATCAAAATAACGTTTTTCGGTGATTACGCATTAATGAGTAAAAGAAAATTCATAGCAATAAAACGGCAAAAACAATTATACCAATTCATGCAAAGAATGCATTATCATTACGGAGATTTAAAATATCCATATATATAAATTATATCAATTATGTGGCAAAAATGTGTAATAATAATCTAATTGACACAGTCAATATATTACGTTTGAGCGGTTCCGGTTGGTAATTTTGCACCATATTTACTACGTTGTTGGTGACGTTTATTAACGCCTTGTGTATCTAAAACACCCCGTACAATATGGTATCGAACACCCGGTAAATCTTTTACCCGCCCGCCACGCACTAAAACAATTGAGTGTTCTTGTAAATTATGTCCTTCACCAGGAATATAAGCTAATACTTCTTGTTTGTTGCTTAATCGGACTTTGGCGTATTTACGTTGTGCTGAATTGGGTTTTTTTGGTGTCATGATTCCAACCCGTGTACAAACACCAGTTTTAAACGGATTAGCGATTTGTTTTGATTTATTTTTTAAACGATTATAGTTAATGATTAATGAAGGTGATCGTGATTTTTTTGTTTTTGGTTTACGTTTATTACGGATTAATTGCGCAACAGTTGGCATATTGATGTTATGTATATTATATTCTACGTATGCGAATTAGTGAGAATTTTATCAACTTTATTTTTTGCTTTACCGAGTAAATAGCCAAAACCAGCAAAGCAAACGGTTAGAATTACGACACACAAGATATATCATCCAGTACCGATTTTCTTGTAATTAACAAAATCATAAGGAAAAAAATTCAATGTTTCGCCGATAATGACTGTAAAAATTAAATATGCCGCTGGATAAATTAATGAATAAAGTAAATGTTTTCAAGTAAATTTACCGATTCCTGGAACAATTAAAAAGATCACTCACATATAAATTGGTGATAAAGCATGAACGATAAAAAATTGATCAGTTAAATAATATTTGCCACCCGTTACCGGAAAAAGCATGAATGCCACAATGAAAAAAGTAATCGAAATTCAAAAGGTGATTGTTGATATAATCGGCGAGTAATGGGTTAGGCGATATAAGCGATTATTTTTTCATAAAATACCAATAATGTATAAAATTACTCAAACGAAAACAATAATATTTGATTGATTGGTAAAGAAAATTAAGAAATATTTACCGCCAAAATCGCCAATAAAAAAATCATTAATTAAACCTAACAATAAAATAATCGCAAAACAAATTGATAATAGGGCAATATAAGTTTCTTTTTTTGTTACTGTTAGTTTAGCGGTTAAATTACTCACGATTACTTATTATTATATTATTTGCGAAGCAATGGAACAGTGAGTTTTAATCTTTTATAATATAAATATGCTCATTGATCTTACTGAATTGTACGAGAAGCAGGAACATTTAAATAATTTGATTTTAGAAAAACATCAATTAACACGTGATTCAATATTGCAAGAAACAAAACTTGCGACATTAGTTGAATTAGCGGAATTAGCTAATGAAGTTCGTTCATTTAAATACTGATCATACAAAGGAATGAATGACCGTAGCATTGTGCTTGAAGAATATGTTGATGGTATTCATTTCGCATTAACGATTGGTATCATTTTAAATTTACCAAAAAAAATTGACATTCCAACCATTAGTATTACCAACGATCGGAAAATATTAACCAAACATTTTAACGATCTCTTTAATCTTTTAAATCGTGTTGAATTTACCGATGAATCACAAAATGTGGAAAATGCCAAAAAATATCTCGCCGCATATTTAGCATTTGGCTATACGATCGGATTTGATTTTAAAGAAATTGTTAATGCTTATAACGCGAAATATGAAATTAATTTAAAACGCCAACGTGAAAACTATTAAATCACGACCGGAATCATTAATCAAACACATTTATGTTGATGGTGTATTGTATATGTATCGACTGCATTATACTGATGCTAATTCGCTTAGTATAAAATTAGATCGCAAAAATGAAATCATCGTGACGGCAGGAAAAGGCATGCCGGATTTTATGATTGATGCATATCTGCATACGAATATTGCTAAATTTGATAATGTCCGAAATAAAAATTTAGAAAATCAAATTGTAACAAATGAATATTTAACAATTAAAGAAAAAAAGTTCGCGATTCAACGTTTAACAAATGTAAAACGAAAAAAAATCGAATTCATTAATAATAAATATTATTTAGCTTATAAAAATCAAGATGAATTTATGGCTTTAATTAAATCAATTTATGCCGAAGCAGCAAAAGAAAATATTCTTCCGCGAATTAAATATTGAGTCGAACGTTGCAAACAAAATCCGCGCACAATTGAATTTAAATGATATATCGGCAAGTGGGGATGTTGTCACTATCACCAACGTAAAATCAGTATTAATTCGCTTTTAGTTGCATTTAGCCAAGAAATAATTGATTATGTTGTTATACACGAATTAATGCATTTAGTATATCCAAATCATTCACCGATGTTTTGAAAAATGGTTTCTTTTTATTGTCCGAACTATCAACATTATGATAAAATGCTAAACTTTTGATCGATGTCAATTGATGATGTTGACTAAATATCAATAATTAAATTTTTAATATAATCAGGGTTTTCATTTTTAATTGCGATGCCTAACGGATTACAATATACACTTGTATTACCGATCATATATTGATGTGTTTGGTGGACATGACCATGAATCACTATTTTTAAATTTTGATATTGTTTGATTAATCCTTCATGATCATTGATTGATGCGGAATGATATGGATAATTTGCAAACTCAGGCGCCACAGCTTGTGGTGAAATTGCATGATGAACAATTAAAACAATTTTTCGATCAGCAAATTTTTTGCAAATTTTTTTGATAAATTTAATTGAACGATCATGTTCATGTTTTAAAAATTTAACAGTAAATGGATGGAGTTTTCCGTATCATGTCCGATATAGTCCTTGGCCGGATGGCGAAACTTGTAAATATTTTTTTCCGTATTCTCATGGTGCAAAATTAGTTCCCGGATAAACAAAGCTAAAATCAGTTCATAATGTACAACCAACAAAAATACAATCATCCACAATTTTAAAATTATTTTGTAAAAAACTGTAATTTGAATTAATTGGAAAACGCTTGCGATATTCGCGATATATTTTGTGCAATGATTTATTTCTGATCGAATATGCAACGTGGTTGCCTTCGATAAATATAACACGTTGAAAATTTTTCTTAAGTCAATTTTCGCATTGATCAATATTATCGCTAATGTCTCCAGCAATAATTGTTAAAATATCATCATTTGAATAATTAGGCGCATTGTTTTCTTTGTTGATGTGCAAGTGTAAATCAGAAAGAATACGGATTTTCATTTTATTGATAATTTTTAATGAATTCAATTATTTTTGGTAATCGATCAACTAAATTTGTTCCCCCTTGTGCATATGCGGGATTTCCCCCACCTGATCCGCCAGATTGCTCATTAATTAATTTAATAAATTCATTACATTTAATGGTGGAAAAATTTTTATTGCAAACTAAAACATATTGAATTTTCTCGGCTAGACAATTAATCGCAACATAGCAATGATCAGATTGCGCATTTGCCAGTTCGTTCAATGCCGCAACAATTGCTTTATTTTCTTTATTTTTTAAAACTAATAAGCAGATGGTATGAGCGGAATTAAATTCTTGATCACTATTTTTAATTTGGGCAATTTCAATGCCGATATTATTCTTTTGATAATTATTAAATAACGGGATCAGAATTTCATAAGCCCGTTCATAAATCTTTTTTAATTGGGCAAAATTATTACGTGATCGAGCTGGTTCAACTAACGCAAATTGTTCTTCATACAACGGTTCTTTAAGTTGATATTGAGCATATTGTTCATTGATCGTTGTTAGTTTTTTCATTCATTGTGCAACTTGATCACTTTCGTAATATTTAATTGTTCGGTATGATGTTAAACCACGAATCCTTCACATATCACTACTTTTATGTAAATATTCACTAATCATAAATTGTTCAATTTCCCCAGTACTTTTAACATGGGTACCACCGCATATTTCCACATTTAAATCACCAATTTTAACAACCCGTAATTTACCTTTAATTTGTTTATATGTATCGTCAAAATGTCCGACTAATTGGGGAACATTTTTTGTTTCTTCGTAGGTCATTAACGATGTTGTAATTGGGTAATCTTTTTCAATAATATCATTAACTGCCGCTTCCACTGTTTTTAGTTCTTGTTCACTCAATTTGCGATCAAATTTAAAATCGAAAGTAAAGTATTGGTCGTTTTTAAATGCCCCTTCTTGCTTAATTGTTTTACTAACATTTTGATTTAAAACCATTTCTAATAAATGTTCAGTCGTATGATTGCGGGAAATATTTTTTCGAAATGTTTCATCAATCGCTAAGGCTGCTTGATCATTTGCTTGTATTTTTTTAATTGCTTTTACTAAATGTAAATGTTGGCCATTGGTTGATTTCATGACATCGATTACATGTAATTTTTCATCATTAATTGTAATGTAGCCTTCATCATGAACCTGCCCACCACTAGTGGCATAAAAAATTGTTTTGTCAAAAGCGAGTCAACAATCACCAGCACCATTTTCCATCCGTTGAAAATTTTGATCAAAGATCGCAATAATGTTTGCAGTTAATGTTTTATCATCATATAAAAATTCTGATTGATCAAGAAAATTAATCAAATCGTTTGCTTGTTTATCCATGGCAACAACTTTTTTATTTGCTCGCGATGTAATTGCCCGATTCGCAATTAACTCTTGATATTTAGCTTCATCAATTAATACATTATGTTCGATCGATAATTCTTTGATAATCTCAAAGGGAAAACCGTAAGTGTCAACTAACGAAAATACGGTTTCTCCATCTAATTTTTCCTTACCTTTAATTGCTTGGAAAAATAATTGTAGGCCTTTATCCAATGTTTTATTAAATTGGCGATATTCGGCTTGGATCGCATCAAGTACTTGCTTCTTTGCGGTACTAAGATGTGGATAAAATGATTCATAAATTTTTACTAATTCATCAATTGTTGGTTTAATAAATTCATCCTTGAAATTTAATTTACGAGCAAAAACAATTGCGCGGCGTAATAGTCGGCGTAAAATCGCGCCGCGTTCTTTATTACTCGGAATTTCGCCATCAGCGATTGCAAAAAGGTTTGCTTTTAAATGATCAACAATAACCCGATAATATTGATTGATTAAACTTTGTTCTTTTTTGCGACTAAAATATGCATCAATTTGATAAGGAATATCGTTAATCTTTGTTAACCGTTCAATCGCTGGTAAAAATAAATCGGTATCAAAATTTGTCGGGGCATTTTGACTAATTGAAAGAATACGTTCTAAGCCAGCACCAGTATCAATATTTTTCCGCACTAATGGTTCGTAGTTATTTTTCCCGTCATTATTAAATTCACTAAATACAATGTTTCAAATTTCAATATAGCGATCATTCTCTAAATCATCTTTAAGCAATTTTATTCCGATTTTATTTTGATCATATTTTTCACCGCGATCATAATAAATTTCCGTACATGGTCCACATGGTCCTGACCCCATATCTCAAAAATTACGTTCACGGTCATTTTTAATAATGTGTGATTCTTCAATTCCTAATTTTCGTCACATTTGATAAGAAATGTCATCTTCATTAAAAACCGTAATATAAATTAAATCGAAATTGATGTCAAGTTCTTTTGTTAAAAAATCGTAAGCAAATTGAATAGCTTCAGTTTTGAAATAATCGCCAATTGAAAAATTACCAAGCATTTCAAACATTGTATGATGTCGAGTCGTTACTCCAACATTTTCAATATCATTTGTCCGGATACATTTTTGACAATTAACTAAGCGTTTATCGGGCGGATTTTTCCGACCAGAAAAATAATCTTTTAATGTAGCCACACCAGAATTGATTCATAATAATGAAGGATCGTTTTTTGGAATTAATGAAACTGGGGGAATAAAAAGATGACGATGTTTTTGAAAAAAATTGATTCAGGTTTGGCGCAATTCATTACTATTAAGCGTTTTCATGATGCTTTTAAATATTATATTTTATATAAATATTTAATTGAGAAATTGTGTTTGCATCGTATCATAAGCCAAATTAAAACATGAGGCCGCTGGTGTCTGTGTTTTTTTGCCGCCGAATTGAATTGTTCCTCAATAAATTGCCCCAACAAAATATTCATAATCTAAGACGGCCGATCCCGATGCGCCATTACTCATTCACGACCCACCAGATGATGAAGCGAACAAATATTGATTAGTATTATCATAGAATCGCTTACCAGCTGCGTTAGTTATTTCGTGTTTTGAAGAACTCACAAATTGCGAATCAACAATTGCGTGTTGCTTTTTTTTGATAAATCCGGTGACATAAACCGGATAGCCGAGAATAAATTTTGGATAATAAATTTTGGCTTTTTTATAATGTTTTAAAATTTTTGTTTTACCTGGTTGAAGTAAATCGGTATCGTATGCTGTACTGCTGGTATTATAACGATTTAGTCGTGCCTGTGTTTCTTGATCAATTGATCCGCCAAAATTAACTTGAATAATTGCTAAATCGGTTCCACCTTTTTCGCTACAAAGAACATTAATATTGTGCGAAGTAAATGGTTTTCATACACCAGAAGGAACATAAGTTGAAATCGGATCATTACCATATGCATAATAAAGTGTGGCCGTTTCACGCATTGACGCAATTACATGGTAATTTGTGGCAAGATAATATGTATAACCAACAGTCCCAATTCGGCTTAACAATCAGCCGGTTCCAGTTGCCGTATCATGCGCAATCGCGAATGTGATATCATTTAAATAATTAATTTGGTCAACACCAACATCAGCTGGTAAAACAACAACACGGAAAATATCGACAAAGATAAAATTCTCTTCAATCGTTATTTGAAAAGTTGCCGGTTTATCGACTGGATGTTCGATCGCATCGTAATGAATGACGAATGCACCACTGTCCAACCCTGTATCAATCGATCCGTCTTTAATTAATTTAGCATAATCACCAGAAAATGAAATCTTTAATTTATCAAAATTGCGGTTATTACAACGCTCTAAATCAGTTGGTTCAATCTCAAGACGAGAATCAAAACTACTAAGTGCTTTTGTTCAATTGATATTTCGATTACAAATAATAATGATAAAACCGAATCCTAAAAACATTGAAACTGTAACACCGATTACAATTAGCCATTTTGTTAACTTATAATGCGCAGCTGTCATCTATTACAATTATATAAAATAAGGTTATTAATCACTTGTCGTTAACATCTACCGGCCTTGTCTGAACCAGTAGTAGTGGGAAGTTGAATTTACAGTCAAGGGTCAATTATCGGGCAAGTCAAATGGTGATGATTAGTGGGAGTTATACAGTGAATAATCAGACATAT
>JAITFD010000036.1 GCA_031281575.1 Mycoplasmataceae bacterium
GCCGCACCTAAAACAATTACATAATAAATGAGATTAATTTCAAATTTGCCAATCATAAAACATGTCGGTTTCAATCAATTATAAATGGGATTTAATGGATTTGATCCAAAAACCGGATCATCGAAATAACGGGTAAATAAATGATAATTGTTTCAAATTTGATTGGTAAAAACAAAAACACAAAATAAGCAACTAACTCAAATCATATTTAATAATGCGTCTTTTTTATTTGCGACAATTGTTTTCGTAAATAAACAATAGATACAATACGGATAATATGCAATGTGAATCATAATTGCTTCATATTGAACTGCTGTTGTTAAATTTTGTCCATACACCATTCCTGCAACGGTATAAGCAAGTGCGCCTAATAAACCGAAACATAATAAATAATTATCAATAATGGAAATGATCCGTTGGTGCTTCTTGATTAAACAATATAATGGTCGAAACATAATAAAGACTTGAACATAATTGCAAATATTTAATGGTAGTTTGCCATACCAATTTCAATCAAATGTAAATTTTAAAATTAATAAGCCTCAACAAAAAACTGCAAATGCAACTAATAAAAAATATCGTTGACGATAACTTTTAATCAATTTAATTAATACAAAACCAAACGAAATAGCTCAAGTTGTCAAAACAAAAAATTGCAGATCTCATTGTTGATATTTATTTCATCATCAAAACATTGATGCAAAAAATAAACCAGTCAATAAATTTAGTCAAATATATCAAGTTTGTTTCGAAAATATTTGTTGGTGTCCGCGAAAAGTTTTATATAATAAAAAACCGGGAATAATTGATAACGATGTATGAAAAATAAATAAAAGCAGCTGTCCAACTAGCATTTGTATAAATATTATAATATTTTATTAATAAAATTTATTCGATATTGTTTTTCATGCAATAAGTTAATTTCAATGTTTCATAAGAAGATTCCTGATCATTAATACCAACAAAAACAATTAAAATTTCAACCGTTGCGCGGTAATTATAATCCCACGGAACACGAGTCATAATGATCGTTGTTTTTTCATTTTGCACCGCAAATCAAAAATCACCATTTTGATTTTCGCTATAAAAAAAACCAGAAATTAAAAAGCCATCATTATTAATCACTGCACCAGTTATTTCCGATGTCGCTCATGGGCATTCTGCTTGCACGGTTGGATTTAATTTTAATTGATAATATAAATTCACATTTAGTGCGAATGGATCGGTTGGTGGTGTTTGACAACTAACAAATGATAGGGGAATAATTAATAAAAAAGCAATTAAATAGTATTTAAGTTTATTGAGCATTTAAAAAAGCCAAGGCAAATTCAATAAAAATTGGTGTGACAATCGGGAATAGATCTTCTTCATGAAAAATAAAATTCGGATTGTGTAAACTGTATAACGGTTCACCCGGACGATGCACACCAACTTGAAAAAAGACACTTGGTACATAATCATTTAAATAACTAAAATCTTCCCCGACCATTTTCACTTTTGGATCAAACCAAAATTGCTCCGGTTTAACGACTTTTAATGCTGCTTCACGTAATCAATTAACCATCATTTCATTATTAATTAGTGATGGATAATATGGTAAATAATCAAATGTGTATTTTGCTTGATTCATCGCGCAAATATGTTTTAAAAATAATTCAACCTGTTCTTTAACAAATTGGCGATTCTCTTTGGAAAAGGTACGAATCGTACCTTTAATTTCCACATTATTGGGGATGGCATTAAAGACATCACCACCTTTAATTGAACAAAAGGAAATGACAACCGGATCGGCTGGATCAATTTTTCGGGTAATAATATTTTGTGCCGCAGTAATAAATTGAGCAGCAATATTAATTGGATCAACGGTTTTTTGGGGAATTGCACCATGACCACCAAAACCAATAATATTGATCGTAAATAGATCTGGTGCAGCCCATCATTCACCAATTTTGGTGGAAACTTCTCCAACATCATGATCCGCATCAACATGAAAACCAATCGCACCATCAACATGAGGATTTTCCAAAATTCCCGCTTTAATCATTCGTTCGCAACCACCAATCGCTTCTTCAGCTGGTTGAAACATGAATTTAACTGAGCCGCTAAATTGATCACGTAAATCATTTAAAATAAAAGCCGCAATTAATAAATTTGTCATATGACCATCGTGTCCACAGGCATGCATCACACCGGCGTTTAATGATTTAAAATCAACATTTGTGGTTTCGTTAATTGGTAATGCGTCAAGATCAGCCCGCATTAATAACGTTCGTTGTGGACCTGACTTTGTTCCCTTAACTAATGCCACAACACCAGTATCGGCAATTTTTTCACATTGGATATGATGTTTATTTAATTCATCAATAATAAATTGTTGTGTTTGGTATTCTTTGGCACTTAATTCGGGATGTTGATGTAAATATCGACGAATCCGAATTGCTTCATTTTGATATGCTTCAACTTTGGTTTTTATTAATGGATTCATCGCTATTTTAATTATATATAATATATATAATTGTGCAAAATAATATCGATCAAATAAATGAGAGAGAGAGAGAGAGAGAGAGAGAGAGCTTTCGTCAATTACACAATTTCGTTTTACCTAAACAAAATAAACAAATTATTTATTATGCATTAATTTGGCTTTTCTTTATCGGTTTTACGACATGAGGAATCGTTATTAATGTGCAATTTTTATGCACTAATAAATTTCAAGTAACATGAAAATTTAATTATTTTTTAATCACGACAATTATTTATCTTCTAATTAACGCAATAATTAATTACAGTTTAATAATTTACATTGTTGATTTCATCTATTATCTTGCCGGTGGTAAACAATGAATTAAAATTGCAAAAAAATTAGGTGAAGCGAATAATGATGAATCGGAAAAAGTCGTTTTTTTATACACCGTTTGTAATGATTTCATTCCCCAGTGCTTACTCCAATCGATGCAACAAACGTATAAAAATATTAAATACATCATCCTTGATGATTCAACCAAACCCGAGAAGCAAGATGAAATTAATCAATTTTGTTTAACCTATAATGTGACAGTATTTCGTCGACCAGCAACAGCAAAAATTTATAAAACAAAAAAAGAAAATGTATCATATTGACTAAAAAATAATGTTGAACATTATGATTATGTTGTTGTTAGCGAAGCTACAGGAATCATTAACAGTAATTATGTTAACACCGGCGTTAACATTCTTAACAATTTACCCGAGCAAATTTGTGGAATTACTGGTACACCAGGATTAATTCCACGGACCAGCTTATTTTCCCGCACGATGAGTTTTATTGATGTCTCGGGTAATTTAAATATTGATACCACTACCATTGCCCAATTTTCATCCGCGTTAGCGGTTGGATTTGGCGGGATGTTTCGCTTCGATATTTATAAAAAAATTAGCGAAGCTGCTGATGATGCATCGACAATTGATGATTCAACAATTAGTAGTTTGCTGACAAAAAATAATTATCGGGTTTTATACTTAAATTTTTTAGCTAATTGTAAATCTTTTCCTGGTTATTTCATTCCTTTGCAAAATCAACGAATTAAATGGGCGCTCGGAATGGGCCGAGCATTACGTAAACACGAAACGGATTTAATACATACAAATAAACCAAGTTTATCAAATCATTTTCTTTTAAAAACATTGTGAGTATTTTATTATGGATTTGCGATTTTAATTCCGGGATTAATTTTATTCGAAGTTTCATTAATGCTGATTCCCGATATTTATTTATCTTGGTGAAAATTCGCTTTGTATCCATATTTATTACCACTAGGAATATTGATCGGATTATTTTCCGCTGTAATGCTATTTAGCCAAGTTAAATTTAAACAGTTTTATAAACCGATCTTTGGTTTAATACTAACTGGTTTATTTTACACGGCAATTGGGCCATATTTATGTTTTTATTTTCTTAAATCATG
>JAITFD010000035.1 GCA_031281575.1 Mycoplasmataceae bacterium
ATAAGAATAAATTATGTCACTAATAAAGATATAATTAAAAACAGTACACAAATCATTATTTACCTTTTTTCCACTCTATTACCATATAATATTTATGTTAAACATTAATTAGTTAATGAAGAAAAAACAAGTAAGCAAAACTCATAATCGTAAGCATATATATATATATATAGCCTAATCGCTGTTGCGATTTTAGGAATCGTTCTTTTTCTTAGTCTTACTAAATGAGATCAAGGTAAAAATAATAGTGTAAGCAATTATATTGGCAATCACACTGGCACAAATTGAAAAGGATACGAATACGGCAGTTTAAGAATTCAACGAATTCATGAAACAAGTGGTAATAAGCATGGCACATGCGCAATTATTGATGATGAAACAGGTTCAAATCAATATGCGGCATGAAATTTAATTATTCCTAATACCATTGGGATTGAAGGCAAACTATATGATATTATTCAAATCCAAAGTAACTCATTCCAAAGCAATACCAAATTAATCGGAACATTAACATTGCCAAATACACCAGTTGTTGTTAACACTGATGCTTTTTATTCATGTAAAAATCTTACAAGTGTAACAATTCCACAAAATGTAAAACAAATTGATAGCGGAGCATTTGATAGTTGCACTGGCCTTAATAAACTTATCATTTCAAATGGAATTAAAACTATTAATGGTTTTAGTAATTGCCGAGGACTTAATAGTTTAGTTATTCCAAATAGTGTAACTGAAATTGGCGGTGGGGCATTTTCTGGATGTACGGGGTTTACTGGCAGTTTGGCTATACCGAGTGGTGTGACGAAAATTGGAAGCAGTGCATTTGAAGGATGCAGTGGATTTAGGGGTAATTTAGTTATCCCTGATAGTGTGACTGAAATTGGTGGTGGGGCATTTTCTGGATGTAGTGGATTCAGAGGTGATTTAGTTATTCCGAATAGTGTAGAATGAATGTGAGGTAGTACGTTTAGCGGATGTAGTGGATTTAACGGAAATTTAGTTATATCAAATAGCTTAACAACGATTGGTCATAATGAATTTTCTGGATGTAGTGGATTCAGAGGCGATTTAGTTATTCCAAGTAATATAACATGGATTGGTATGTCGGCTTTTGCTAGATGTAGTGGGTTTAAAAATTTAATTATTCCAGATAGCGTTACAAAGATTTACAGTAATGCATTTGAAGGATGCAGTGGGTTTACTGGTAATTTAGTTATTCCGAATAGTGTGACAAGTATTGGTAGTAATGCATTTGAAGGATGTAGTGGGTTTACTGGTGATTTAGTTATTCCAAATAACTTAAGAACAATTCAATCTCAGACATTTTCTGGATGCAGTGGGTTTAATGGGGATTTAATTATTCCTGATAATGTGACATCAATTTCATATCATGCATTTGAAGGATGTAATGGGTTTAGGGGTAATTTGATTCTTTCAAATAATTTAACTACGACTGGAATAAATACTTTTATGAATTGCTCAGGATTTAGCGGAAGTTTAGTCATTCCTAATAATATAAAAACAATTGACTATATGTCATTTTACAAATGCAGTGGATTTACTGGTAATTTAATTATCCCTAATAATGTAACAACAATCCAAGCTTATGCATTTTATGAATGTAGTGGAATTAGTGGTGATTTAGTTATTCCAGATAGCGTTACAAAAATTTACAGTAATGCTTTTATCGGTTGTAATTTTGATAGTGTAAGCATTTCAAGCAATACAACTGTTGAATCGCAAGCTTTTAATGAAGGAATAACAATCACTTACCGATAAGTGGATTCTTTTAATTTTATTATGCTTAAAAATAATCTCATCAAAAACCCAAAAAACACCCAAATCATAATCCTTAACCTATAATTAAGATAATGATGAAAAAATTCGGATCAAAGCAAATTGTTATTATTAGTACTTTTGTTATTTTATTATCAACAATATTGCTATTTATTCTCATTCGGACCAATTTAAATACAGCGAATAATATTTCTAATCAAGAACCAAATGTTTCAATTGGTAATAACGATGCCGAAACTGCGCCAAATACTGATTGAACGGTAACTGTTGAAACGAATCAAAAATTACATTTAACAACATGATTTGATCAAAATGAAGGTTCACCGTGTTCAGTACCCGAATTTGCGCTTAATCAACCGAACACTAAATTTCTCATCAATCAAGCAAATGATTACAAATATGTTTTAACGTTGAATCTTGGCGATACAACGATTTTTGGGAAACGAATATTGCCATTAAAATTAACTGATGATTCTGGCGAAATCAAAAAAACATTTGTCGTTAATTTTAATGTCGATTTACCTGCTGGAGTAACTGAATATCCAAATAATTCCGTGCGTTATTTAAATTCCGCAAGTACGAAAAAATTCGGGAATATTTATTTCTATCCGTTTTCGGGATATGACAACGGTGAATCAACTTTATGAAATACAAATGATTTAAAACTTTTTGTTCCCGATACTGGTGCAGTTACATATTACCATGATGAATATATTCCGGCTTATCAATCATTAAATTGAACAAGTCAACACGGAGCCATTCTTAATCAAAACATTTCTGATCACGATAAGTTTCTAGCAATATATGCTAAAAACGTTGGTTTTTGAAATTACACCGTTGATAAATATTTAACTTATTTAAATGAAATTCCTGGTTTTTCATTATTAAATGAATACTTTAACATTATTCAAGTTAATGATTTACAAAAAAACTTTGATGCACCAAAAGACCAAGGTGGTCTTGGGAATGATAGTGTTGAACTTTCACAAGAAAAAATTAACCTATTAGTTAATCAACAATTACATGCACCAGGAACCGATCGAGCAATGTATGATAAAGGTTATTTAGTAATGAAAAATCAAACAATTGGCGATAATTCTGGCGAGTGATCATTCGGCTCAGCTCGTGATGCCGTTGTAAAAAAATGAGGTGATCGCTTTGGCTTTTTGCATGAATTTGGCCATGCATTATTAAATTGTAATGATGAATATTGAAAACCGAATCGGAATCGGGGTGATTTAGGTTCGGAACCAACTGGTCAATTTTGAATGGATGCGCATCACGTGATTAGTGAACATTTAGTTAGTGATTATATTACCGAAAATATGTGGTATAGTCCCAACGAACCATCATGAAAAGCTGGTCATGCGAAACAAACGGTATTATGAGAGCGGTTTGTCAACAAACCTGGTTATGAAAATGTTGGGAAAGTAAATTTAGGGTCAGGTCTCTATTGGGACGATAATGTTTATTCGTCACAAGCTAATTCATTCCTGAAAAACAGCAAAAATGAATACCTGGGAATAAGATATCAATTTAACGGTTGATTACGGTTCATTCTTTGATATAAATTCGTGGCACCAAATCATGATGATTATTATGATTTTAGAACGCTGATTGATCCAACGACTGGTCTTGATGTTGCTTATAACATCGTGCAATATCAGGAAAAAGTTGCTGGATATACTAGCAAATTACCAAATTTTGCTCAATTTTATAGCTATGTTGATCAATGAAAAAAACAAGTTGATCGGGAGATTACCCTTTTTATGCAATGAGATCAAGTGAATATTCATGATCAAAACGGTAAAATCATCACTGAATTAAGTGCGACACTATAATTAAATTGTCACTACAACAGCCGCGGCAAACCGTGTGAGGTTGGAAACAAAGCAGCACTAAGCATTAACGGTTGTGTGTAGTGGCATATATAAATCGTACCTTTATTTCCCTAAATCCTACGCATACGCATATAATAAAAGCGTACGCTATGAAATCGGAATCACGAAAATTTTCATACCTAGTCTATATTTGCTTACTTGCAGCATTTGCTTTTGGCGGCTATTATGTCGTTAAAGCGGTTAATGATGGCACGAGCAAAACTGCTGTTAGTAACCCCACGGACACCGCTAAGCGTTTAGAGATTAGTATTAACGGTGCCATTAAAACATATTATGAATTACAAAAAGGCTATGATTTAGATGAAAGTGTCGCAGTTACTGCAACTGTCGGTGGGGGAACTTATACCATTACCGCCAATGGTGATACACCAATTACCAATGAGCAAGTTCGGGTTAGCGGTAATCGTCTATATGTTTTCAAAAATACCTTAGCCCCACGGGCTGAGCCATATTATTTCATCTTAACCTATACTTTAGGACTAGAAGTTGCAAATGTTAATTTTGCCGTTTATGTTGAATCAGCACGTAGTTATGGCATTCGTACGGCTGGTGATAATTTTATTAGTAATTTTGATTATCAATCACGCACGACAAATATTACGAATGTTTTCAGCAATTATTTACCCGAAACAGCACCAGAAGTTACCAATATCCAAGGAACATGAAAAATTGCGAGTAATTCGACCGCTTTAAATGGTAAAATTAGTGGTCAAGATGTTGCCGACAATAATTATCAAGTCACAATTAATCCGGATTTACCAGTTGGGACTTATACTTATACATTAGAATTTAACACACCGGGACACCAAACCGCACGCCGAACTTTTAATTTAACAGTTTTTGCCATTGATCCAGAAATTACGGCTGATACAACTGATTTTAACGTCACATATGGCCACACGAAAACCGTTGTTTATCAGGCTGATCAAAACGGATCATGAAATTTTAGTAGTAGTGCCGTTGGGGCATTCATTTATTCCAAAGGGGCAAATAATGATTTAACCGTTATACTAACACCGAATGTTAGTGTTGGCCAATACGCTTATGTTGTTAGCTTTACACCAGCTTCCGCAAATGCGAAACAAAAAAGTATTAATGAAACCGTGACCGTTGTGCCAAGTAACACGATCACGATTGTCCCAAGTAATGGTGTCGTTAATTCCCATATTTATGGTACCCGAACAAGCAATGTTTATTTTGCCAAACTAAATGATACTGTTGTTAATGGTGGAACTTGATCAGTTACACCATCAATTACGGGAATTGCTTTAGATAATGAAAGCGGGGCAATTATTTACCAAAGTACATTAGCCGTTAACACATATGAATTTACCTTAAAATATGCTCACAGTAACAATTATGATATCGCAGAATTACCAATTAGTTTTACCGTTGCTCCCCAAACACCAATCATTACCACACCAGGTAATGATTTTACTTTTACTAAATTATTCAATGTTGCAGCAAGCAAGCAATTTAACATTAATGTTCCTGGTGGAAAATGAAGTATCGTTGAACCAATTGCCGGAATTAGTATTAATCAAAATAGCGGGGAGTTATCTGTTGATTTAACTTTACCCGTAACTACTGAACCATTATTAATTGATGTTAAATATACCATTAATAATGTTAATCCAAATTATCTTGATGTAACCCAACCATGTTCAATCATTGTTGAACCGACTGGTGCAATCATTGTTGGTCAAACCACATTTGAATATACTTATGGTCAAACACCACCAGTCCCAGTTTTTGCGACCAATGTTAATGCCCAAAATTGAGCGATTTATGATGAAAACGATGTTTTAATTCAAGATCCTAATTTTTACATTCAAGCAAACGGGCAATTAATTTTCAATCCTTTTGCACCAGTTGGTACCTATAATTTTGTCGTTAAAAACAGCAAACCCGGTTATACAATTAGCGATAAACATTGTCAACTAACTGTTAAAAAAGCAACTGATCTTGCGGTTGATGGACCAACATTATTAACCAAAAGTTATAACAGCGCAGCGATTACAGCACAATACCAATTAATTAATAATCTGTTTGTTGGGACAAATTGAGGCCTTGGCCAAATTCAATTAGTGAATGAAGCTGATGCAACGAATCTTGTGACCACTGATGTCACACCAGCTGCCAATTCAATTAAGATTGCCACAACTGGTGAATTAACGATTGAACCATTCACTTTACCGGCTAATTACCCAAGTACTTATTATGTAATTCCGGTGCAATATATTGATGTTGATACACCAAACTTTAGTTTAGCTGTTCACACCATTAATTTAAAATTAATTATTACGACAATTGATTTCGTATTAGGAACAAGCAATCCGCGTGATCCATTTAATACCACTGTTTACGTTGAATTACCGCCACCACCAGTTGTTCCAGAAATTCCGGAAGAACCAGAAATTCCGGAAGAACCAGAAGTTCCTGAACAACCTGGAGAAGGTGGTGAAGGAACTGATCCTGTAACTCCAACTGATCCAGAAGTTGATCCAGTTAACCCTGGTGAAGAAGAAGGTGATGAAAATGGTGAAACTGATCCAGAACAACCTGGCGAAGGTGGTGAAGGAACTGATCCTGTAACTCCAACTGATCCAGAAGTAGATCCAGCTAACCCTGGTGAAGAAGAAGGTAATGAAAATGGTGAAACTAATCCAGAAAATCCAAATGAAGGTGAC
>JAITFD010000028.1 GCA_031281575.1 Mycoplasmataceae bacterium
AATCGATAGACCAAAATATAAAATTCAACGAAAAAAATGAGCAAGTGGGCGGGCATCATTAAGCATTAATGGTTTACTTAAATGTGATAAAAATGATAAAAAAAGCAAGTTTGCAATTCATAATTACATTTTTCACTTTTTGATGTATTTTTTCATTGTTTTATCCGCATTTACTGGTTTTATCGCAAACATTACCTTATTTTTAATTGGTTATGACTTTAATCGCATGTTAATCCCGATGTTGATTAGTTCGGCTGCGATACTTGTTTCATCATTATATTACGTGCTTTTTGCCTTAATGCGTCACGTGAATGTCTTCCGGTTAATTTTCCATTTGGCATTGTTAGGGATTGTCTTCTACTCCGTTTCATTCAGTATCGTATGGGTGACATTCGAAACATGAATTAAACAAAAAATTCCCAAGTTTCACGTGACCAGCAAAAAGGGTGAAACATATTCGTTTAAATGGTTTTTTAAAAACACTTGAAAAGAGTTCGTCTTTATGTTTTTGAATATCGGTATTTTAATTGTTGTTTATTGATGATTTCACAAAGAAATATTTTTGGAAGAAAACGTTTTACGCTTATTAATGAATATTTCGCTATATATCGGCATTACCGCACCATTAATCTTTATTCCAATGTCAGGAATTTTTGCATGTTTAATTTCTTGCTTTAAAAACAAACATCTTAAACATGTAAAACAAATTAATTTACGCCGTTATGCTGTTCACGCCAACCTTGTGGAAAAAATTCAAAAAGAATATTTAGATTGTTACAAACCGAACGTTTGATAAACTAACGTTGTTTAGTTTTCGGACTCGGAAGATTTGTAAAAAAATCATTGGTTGCGGCATAATCTTTCTTGTTCCCAATATCAAAAAACTTTAAATGTTGGTGTTTAACTGTTGAATTAAAGGCATATAAATTACCATTTTTCGCAATTTGGTTAAATGCATCAGTTAATTGAATTTCATTGTTCTTTCCTGGTTCAAGCTGATTAATAATTGCAAAAATTTCCGGCGAAATAATTGCCCGTCAATAACCCATTTGTCGCGAACGCGTTTCTGATGGTTTCGGTTTTTCATAAATACGTTGAATTTTGGCATATTCAAGTTGGGGAGTTTTGGTTTCTAATACCGCGTATTTGTTCATATCGGCATCTGCGCCTTTAAATGTTAACAATAAGCAACCACTATGATATGCATTAATGAAGCGTTTCATAAAGGCGAAATCATCAAAAAAATTATCGGGCATGATTAATAAAAATGAATCATTTTTTGCTCATTTTTTACCACATAATATTGCATGACCTAAACCTTTTTGTTCTTTTTGATTAATGAAAGTAAATTTAAGTTCCGGAAATGTTTTCAGTAAATAGACTTTTAACATCTTTTTTCATTTTGACATGACGATGCAAAAATCATTAATGCCTAAATAAAGCGCTTCTTGAATTGCATAATAAATCGCCGGTTGCGCATTTAACGGCAACATTTCCTTAGGTAAATATGATGTAATTGGTTGCATCCGCGTTCCATACCCTGCGGCTGGAATAATCGCTTTAAATACCTTTCCCATATATAGATTATAAACCGATGGTTGATCTTAGGATAAATTTAAGAGTGAAATAACGCTTAACAAATTTTATATAATATTTTAACATTATGATCAAAAAATCGGCTGATTTTTGATAATAATAATTGTGATATTCGGCGCCTTGTGATTTTTGTCAGTTCATCATGATTATGGTTCAATGATGAAATTACTAGTAGCCGCCCATATAATTTAATTAATGGATTTTGCAGATCAAGCGACGGTAATACTTAAAGGCGGCGACGGTGGTCGTGGAGTGATTAGTTGACGCCGGGAAAAAGGAATTGATGAAGGTGGGCCATGAGGTGGAGATGGTGGCAACGGTGGATCAATCTATTTGATTGGTGACCATAACGTTGATACATTATTTGATTTAAGGAATAAAAAACAAATTGATGCCCCATGTGGTGAACCAGGTGCCACACAAATGGCATCAGGTCACAGTGGTGAAGATCTTTATATAAAAGTGCCAATCGGCACTAGCGTTTACGATCAAAAGAGCAATAAATTGATTTGCGACATCGTTTTAGATGGACAAAAATATGAAATTTGTCGAGGTGGACGTGGGGGGCACGGGAATGCCTACTTTAAAAATTCAAAAAACCGGATTCCGGCTTTATATGAGTTAGGTGATAAAGGTGAAGTCCGATCAATCACTTTAAAATTACGTTTTTTGGCTGATGTTGGAATCGTTGGATTACCAAATGCCGGAAAATCAACATTAATCACGGCAATTTCCCATGCGCATCCGAAAATTGCCAACTATCCATTTACCACCCTTAACCCAGTTCTTGGCACGGTAAAATATGATGAAAAAACCTTAACATTTGCTGATATTCCGGGACTAATTGAAGATGCAAGTGTTGGTAAAGGACTTGGCCACGATTTCTTAAAACACATTGAACGTTGTCATGTTTTAATTTTATTATTATCGTTAAGCAGTAATGATACTGATGATATTATTCGTGATTACCAAGTTCTTTATCAAGAATTAAAGCAATATAGCAAAAAATTAATTAAAAAACCAATCTTGATCGTTGGGAATAAAATTGATGAAGATGGCGCGGACCTTAATCAAGAAAAATTAGCAAAATTCTTAAAACAAAAAGTCCTTGTTGTTAGTGCAAAATTACAGCAAAATACCGATGCTTTAATTGCCGAAATTTTTACCAATTTTTATACAAAAATTATGCGAAAAAAACGCACATTAATTGCCAAAGCGCGTAAATTAATTCGGCCAGAAAATGTCGTTGATCGAACATTTAAAATCGCGAAAGTCGATGACCATACTTGATCAGTTGATTCGCCGTTTCTTGATT
>JAITFD010000045.1 GCA_031281575.1 Mycoplasmataceae bacterium
CAGTTTTGAATCTCATATGTTGTTGAACCATCTTTACTTTTGCCAACACGTTTAAGCACTTTTCATGGACCGATTTGTTGTCCAACCAGATTTAAATTTTTTGGCATATAATAAAAGTATCTTGTTAGTTTTTCGAAACGAGCAATAAACTGAACCCATTGAAATGGTGGAGAATAGGGGACTCAAACCCCTGACCCTCTGAATGCAAATCAGATGCTCTATCAGCTGAGCTAATTCCCCGCTGGTAGGAGCAAATGGATTCGAACCATCGACCTCACCCTTATCAGGGGTGTGCTCTAACCAACTGAGCTATACTCCTATCTTGTTTTAATTATAACATATAATATGCTTAGAGAGCCTAACTGATAAAATGAGTATCAAAATTAATGGCCGTTCCTATCCTTACCAATCATCATACAACGGATTAAATATTATTGAAGTTTGTCAATTATTAAAACAGCCAATTACAGCATTATGTTTTTTGAAACAATGTAGTAATATTGCTCGTTGCGGTTTATGTTTAGTCAGCGTTAATCACGCGTTAAAACTGGCTTGTGCGACAAAAATTGCTGATGGTGATCAAATTGAAATCGATACGCCAGAAATTAAACAAGCAGTTTTAACGAAAGTTAATGGTTTATTGAATCGTCATCAATTTAATTGTGGTTCATGTTCGCGTCGTCATAATTGCGAATTTTTAAAATTAGTAATTACCACTAAAGCCAAAAAAACAAGTCAATCAAAACCGCACGAATTAAAAACTTTATCTGATGATCGGAGTGCAGCGATTGTGCTCGATCAAAGCAAATGTTTAGGTTGTAATCGTTGTGTAGCTAATTGCAAGTACCGAACTGGACTTGATTGCTTAAAACTAATACCAACACCAATTAACAAACAACCAGGATTAGCGGTTTGTCCGATTGATCCGAAGAAACCCTTGGATCAAAGTAAATGCTTATTGTGTGGCCAATGTATTTTAGCGTGTCCGACCGGTGCATTAAGTGAAAAATCACATATCGATCGAATCTTAGCGGCGATTAAAGATCAAAAAACTTATGTCGTTTGTGCCATTGCACCATCCGTACGAACGGCATTAGGTGAAGAATTCGGTTTTCCTTATGGAACGGATGTTATTAAAAAAATTTATACCGCATTAAAACAAATTGGCATTGATCAAGTTTATGATTTAAATTTTGCAGCCGATTTAACAATCTTTGAAGAAGCATTTGAATTTGTTAATCGGTTAGGTATTAACATTGAACCGTTATTAAAAAAATTAAATTTAAAACGTGACCATCCTAATGTTGTTCATCATCATCCATTGCCGTTAATTACATCATGCTGTCCGGCATGAATGCGGTTAGCAAATCATACTTATCCTGAATGAATTGAACACATTTCATCAACTAAATCGCCACAATCAATTTATGGTTCGATGATTAAAGAATTTTTGCCAAAAACAAATCCAAAATTAAAAAAAGCCAGCATCTTTACCATTAATATCGTTCCTTGTACGGCGAAAAAATATGAAGCGATATTGCCGGTTAATCAAGGTAATGTTGATGCCGTATTAACGACCCGTGAATTAGCCGCATTAATTCGTTTGCATAAAATTGATTTCGCAAAGTTACCAGACGGCAAAGCCGACCAAGTGATGGGACCATTTTCATCCGCAGCAGCATTATTTGGGACAAGTGGGGGAGTTATGGTTAGTGTTTTAAAATTCTTGGCCAAATTAATTGATAATAAGGATCTGAATATTAAATTTAATTCGCTATTAAATTTTGATGATATTAAGAAAGCGACAGTCAAAATTGCGAACAAAACGATTAAAATTGCGATTATTAATGGCGCAGCCAATGTTGCGGTATTTAAAAACAAATTCGATTTTAAATCGTTTCATTTTATCGAAGTAATGTCTTGTAAAAATGGTTGTATTAATGGTGGTGGCCAACCGATTATACCGGCCAACACATTAAATCAAACGAATGATATTTTATGCAAACGGTCAAGTGTTTTGGTTAATAATCAAAAACACAATAAAATGGCAACAACTGTTCAAAATGCATCAATGTTAGAAATGTATCGGATTTTAAAAATGGTCCCCAATGACGAGTATGCGTACCGAATTGCACATAACACGACGAATAAACAAAAAGGTTAATCGCTTAAATATAATATATTTAAATGCAGATATTTATTAAATTCCACCGTGACAACAATGAGCATTTGCAAATTTTCACACTAGAAGTCGAAAATGCCGATACAATTGAATCGGTTAAAGAAAAAATTACATTAATCATTACCACACCAGTCAAGGACCAAATTTTGTATTTTCATGGTGTTGAATTAGAGGATGGGCGAACATTGAAAGACTATAACATTCAAAAAGAAGGTGACCTTGATTTATTCATAAAAGCTGTAACTTCGACAACCAGTTTAATCGTGCCGATTGCAATTTCCGCAGTTTCTTTTTCGTTACTGTGTTCGATTATTGTTTGGTGATGAATCCGTAAACGGCACCGCTTTCATCCCCAGTTGTTAGTTAATCCGACATCATATGAATCGGCATTAAAATTAATTAAGTTAGGTGTTGACCAAATTAGTGTTGGTATGGCAAAATTTAGTCAACGCAATAATTGTTGTTTAATGTTTGGCGAGATTACTGCACTCGTTAATTTACGTCAAAAAACAAAAATTGTAGTTTTAGTTAATAAACTATTTTTTGAAAACGAATTGCCAGAATTAACTGATCACTTAATTACCTTGAATGAAATCGGCATTACGGACATTATGTTTAGTGATTATGCAGTTGCCCAAATTGCTTATGAATTGCATTTACCATTTAAATTAATTTACCACCCTGAAACGTTAGTAGTTAATTATGGGCAGTTTCCGTTTTATTTAAAAAATGACATTAAACAAGTCGCATTAGCACGGGAATTAAATTGAACAAATTTGCAAACAATTAGCGAACATAAATGTGGAATGGAATTGCAAGTTCAAGTTGCTGGGTATGCATATATGATGCAATCGCGTTGAAATTTATTAAGTAATTATCAACAATATTATCAAATTAAAGAACAATTAAAATATCAAAAATTAATGTTGAAGGAAGAAACACGGGAACATGAATTTTTAATTTATGAAGATGATCACGGAACACACATTATGACCGGATACAATCTTTGTCTGATCGATCATTTAAAGAAATTGATCAATTTAAAAATTGATGTATTGCGAATTGATAGTTTTTTGCATGATGAAGCATGATTAGAGGCAACCGTTAAGTATTATCTTGCGGCATTAAAAAAACCAAATGATAAACAATTAATTGAAGCGGCGAAAACGGCTTTTAAAAAATATGATAAAATTCAATCACACGGCTTTGCGCAGTTTGATCCGAACCACTTAATCTATTTATTAAAACAAACAAAGATGGAGTGGAACAATGATTAAAAAAGTTGAATTACTTGCGCCAAGTGGCAGTTATGAAAAAGGTAAGGTTGCCTTAGATTATGGAGCCGATGCAATTTATCTTGGTGCAAAAGCCTATTCATTACGCGCTCGTGCCAGTAATTTTGATGATCAGGAATTAATGAAGATTAGTCAACTAGTCCATCGTGATGGACGCAAATGATATTTGGTTGCTAATGTCTTGTGTCAAAACCAGATGATCAAACCGTTCAAACCTTTTTTAAATAGCATTTTACAATATCAACCGGATGGAATTATTGTATCTGATCCATATATTATTGATATGGTTCAGCAAATTGCTCCGCAACTACCAATTCATATTTCTACCCAACAATCAGTGACAAACTCTAAAGCGTGTTTATTTTTTGCCCGCAATCATTGTCAACGGGTAATTCTCTCGCGGGAAGTATCCCATGAAGAATTAGTCAAGCTAATTCGCAATGTGGACAAACAAATCGAAATTGAAGTCTTTGTTCATGGTGCGGTGTGTATTGGCTATAGTGGTCGTTGTATGTTAAGCAATAATTTTTGTTTGCGTGATGCGAATATTGGCGGTTGTGCTCAATCTTGTCGTTGAAAATTATTTTTGTATAACCGTGACCATAAATTTGATCATGTCTTTACGATGTCCGCAAAAGACATGTGTTTGATCGAAAAAATTCCCGAATTAATTGCCGCCGGTGTGTCAAGTTTTAAAATTGAAGGAAGGATGAAAAGTGAATATTATTTAGCAACGATTGTGAGCAATTACCGGAAGGTAATTGATCAAGCATTTTACCATAAACCGATCGATCAAAAATGTTACACTGATGTTTTAAATGCCGCGAATCGACCAGTTGATACAGCATGGTATGATGGGATACCAAATATGCATAAAATGCTTTACCACGAAGACGAACGAAAGGTCGTGCAAAATTATGCATTTCGCATTATAAATAAAATTGATGATCAGCATTATGACATCATTGTGATGAATCATATGAAACAAGTATTTACATATGAAGTATTAGATATGAAAACAAACACTGTTGTACCAATTATAATTAAAGAACTATTTAATGATCAAAATAAAATTGTTGATGTATTGCCAACGCCAATGATGCACGCCAAAATAACATTAGCTCATCCGGTTGATTTAGTGGTTGGTGATATTGGGCGAATTAAAAATTAATAATTATAATTAAAGTGTGTGATTTAATTAATGGTTGGATCATTAAAGCATTAATTAAAATTAGACTTATTCATGGAAAAAACAATTAATTCAAAAGATAATAAACTAATTAAATTAGTTCGTAAACTATTTACGGATAAAAAAGTTCGTAACGAAATGAACATGTTTGTTTGTGAAACTGTTCGGGTTGTTGATATGTGTCTAAATTTTAAGATCGTTAACATCCTAATTGCAAGCGATAGTAAATATCTGACCAAATATAACCAACCAGAAGTTGTAATTGTGAATAGTAAAATTTTTGCTAGTTTAAGTGATTTAGCGAATTCGGATGGTGTAATCGGCGTATTTTTTAAACCTAAAATTCCCTTCGCCATCACCCCAAATCGACCATATGTCATTCTTGATCATATTCAAAATCCGGGTAATCTTGGTTCATTGATTCGATCGGCAGTAGCTTTTAAAATGGGTGGGATTGTCATTACCAATGATAGTGTCGACATTTATCATCCACAAATTATTCGTAGTACGATGGGCGCGATTTTTAAAATCGGGATTAGCATCTCTACCAATTTATTAAATACCATTGCTTTATTTAAACAAAACAATTTTGTGGTGTATGCAACAGCATTAACAAAAGATGCAACTGATGTTAATGCAGTTAAATTTACAAAGCAAAGTGTGGTAATTTTTGGTAATGAAGGTAATGGCATTGATCCACAAGCAATTAAACAATGTGACCAGACAATTTATATTCCGATTAGCAGTGATGTCAATTCGTTAAATGTCGGTGTCGCTGGTGGCATTATTATGCAATATTTATCAGCAAAATGACCGAAGTAATTATTAAAACTAACGATGCGGATCAACGGTTTGACCGATTTTTGCGCAAAGCATATCCAAAATTATCATTATCAAAAATTCAAAAATTAATTCGGACTGGACGAATTAAACTGAATGGGAAAAAAGTAAAAAACGATCAACGTTTAATCTTGAATGATAAAATTCAATTATATGTTAGTTTGGAATATATTTCGGCTAATCCCAACACGAAAGACTTCAAATTATCCAATCCCAATATTAATATTGTTTATGAAGATGAAAACTTACTTGTTGTTAATAAACCCCGTGGTGTTGTTGTGCATATCGATGAAAGTAAAACGCCCCGAACATTAATTAATCAAATCCTGCATTATTTATATTTAAAACATGCATATGATCCAGATGCTGAGCAATCATTTGTTCCAACATTATTACACCGGATTGATATGAATACAGTCGGTTTAGTAATGTGTGCTAAAAACGCGGCCACGGCTCGGATTTTAATGGAAAAAATTAAACAGCATGAAGTTGATAAATATTATTGATGTAAGGTGTATGGAAAGGTTCAACCGCCCCACCGAATTTTAAAAGATTATTGAACGCGGAGTGAGATTAGTAAAACGTTTACCATTACCAAAAATCCAATTAAGGCCTCTTCAGCATTGGTCGTTACGGAATATCAATTAATTAAATATCAAAATGGTATTTCGACATTAGAAATAAAATTAGTTACTGGTAAAACACACCAGATTCGTGCGCACCTAAATTTTATTGGTCATCCGTTGTTAGGTGAAAAAAAATATACGACCTCGTCTTTTAAAGACACCTATCCTTCCCAATATCTAATCGCCTATAAAATTACCTTCAATTTTAAAAGTGATGCCGGCATCCTAAATTATTTAAAAGGGAAAACAATTAAAATTGATCATCCAGAAAAATATTTATATCCACTTTTGTCGTATTAATTTTATTATTTTTAAAAGTTTTTCAGATTTTTTCTAAAATTCGCCCAATATATGGTATGATGGGTAGTTGCTTATAATATATGCGTAAACTGACAGTGAAAGTAATTAATAGTACACAAGCAAACCGAATTGGCGTTAATGAAACGTTAGCGGTTGTTAAACGGGAAACAGTAAGACACGGTAGCGAACCAACCAGAAAACCAAAGCGTAAGCCTCGAACTAATCAACCGGCAAAATGATTTATTGAATTTGCCAATCATGTAAATAGTTTTATTCAACGCCAAGAACAATTTAACCAAGAAGTACGTCACTTTATGGTTTATGTAGTTAATCGTCTAGATAATTTAGAACGACGTTTGGATAATATTGTGCAATTAAATAATCTAAAAGAATAATACTATTTTAAAATATTCAAAATCGTTATCTTATTTCCCGTTATTTGTCCGAAAATTGAGATTTATCAAAGACAGGACAAATAACGATCTATTTTCAAGACATTTGTCCGAAAAACAATATAATTAAAATATGGGACAAACAATTGACAGAATTCTCCGTCAATTTGCCGAAGCGGTTAATGAGTTGCAAATATATGGTGGATTACCAAAACCAGAAGAAGCAAATAAAATTTGATCTGATATTTGATATGTGGAAGTGCATAATTCAACGGCTTTAGAAGGTAATCCACTTGTTTTGCGTCAAGTCGAGCAATTACTTAAGCATAATAAAATATCTGGAAGAAAAGATCTTAAAGATTTTATGGAAGTAAAAGGTTATGCCGATGCAAGCAAGTGAGTATATGAACATGTGCTTAGTCCAAATGAATATTTTCAAGAAGATGCCTTAATAACTTTAAAAGAATTAAGGACCATTCATGAGTTATTAATGACTCCTGTATGGAATGTATCTCCGCATAAAGATGCCAATCAACATGAAACACCAGGAAACTTTCGCCGGCACGATATTAATAAATTTGATCACGGAATGAAACCGATCAGTTTTACCGATGTTAATTCGCATGTTTCTACTTGAATAAATAATGTGAATCAATTATTAAAGGCGTTAAAAGATAAGAAAATCACGCTACATGATGTTCCTGTTAAATTAGCCCAAATACACAATGAGTTTGAGCGTATTCACCCATTTCTAGATGGAAACGGTAGAACCGGAAGATTAGTAATTAATTTAATATTAGTTAAGCTGTCAATTCCGCCAATGATTATTATTAAAAAAAGACGGAATCAATATCTAAATGCGCTTAATTTAGCGGATGAAAATAACTATAATCCACTCGCAGAAGTAATTGTTCGGGGGATTTTAGACAATATTTATCGTTTTATTATTCCGCATAATTCTGGGAATGAAACGATCGCGCCTTTAATGAGCCTTGCCAATAAAAAGATAACATATGAAGCATTAAAAAAGGCCGCAATTCGTGGCAGACTTAAAGCAACTTATGAAAACAGTAAATGATACTCAACAAAAAACAATGTTCAAGATTACTTAAAAGGAAGAAAGAAATAATATTTAGATTATATCGTGCAGTTTAATAATTATAAAATAAAATAGTGCCGATTGCTCGGCACTATTTTAATAAGTTGTTGTAAGCGGTAAGCCATGTTCTGTTTAATTAACTATTTATCTACACGTTAGTGTTCAGTAAGTTGTTCGTTTTCTTCTTACTGATTCCTCGACCATTGACTGAGTTTCTTGCTTCTGGAGTTTGCCCGTTTCACCTGACCATTTCGGATCAATTCGTCACTGTTGCACTTTATGGCTGATATACCGCTTAATTAGATCAGTTCGGTATACCATCCGTCATCGCCAAACTTATTAGGCGTCTAATCATCTTAAGATTAGCAGAATCGTTACAAGCATCGCAGCTTGTGCAAGCATGGACTTTCCTCTATTGTTCGTAAGAACAACAGCAGTTAATTCACTTACATCTATATTATAGATAGAGTGCCAATAAATACTTGAAAATAGTATCTATTCTTGTTTCAATTTTTTTGTGGCATTTTTAATTCATTTCTTATTTTTTGGTAAAGTGAATCTATGAATTAAGTGCGAAAAATCATTTAACTCATGTAATATATCTTTTTCGGTTATTTTTATTATTTTTTCTTGTTCAATCGTCTGGATATCGTTTTCTAGATCATCTTCATTTAAAATTAAATCATGTCGTTTTTTTGCTTTTGCAAGTTTAGTTTTCATTTCATTATCTCTTTTAATATGGTGTAATCCGAAAGCTATTTTATCATTCGCATCATAAATATATGGCCTTTTATATTCGTGGATTTTGTCATCGGCGTTAATTTTCCTAGTATATTGTTTTAAAATGCATTTATTAATTATTTTATTTTTTAAATGCACTTTTTTATATCGATTATTTATATTTGTGTTTAAGTTTATCATCAAATATATTATCCTTTAATTAAATTAATTTGGTAGGTCGATAAAACTTTTGGTGATTGATAGTTTTCGCGATACTGAACAATAATTTGGTAGGTTCCATATCCCAATTTATCATAATGCGTTTTGTCGCAGCCAATTTCATATCCTTCGAACATCAATATAATTTTTATTTGAATCCTTGGTGTTCGTGTACATGTATTATTTCAAAATATATTAATATATCCATCTCCGTAGTTATATTTAAGATTTAAATCTTTTTTAATTTGTTCAATTCGTTCCACTTTTTCTTTCTCTTTTTCTCCTATTGCTTTTTCAATTTCTTTTTCTCGATTTTTAATTTCCTTTTTTCTTTTTAATAAATCGTTATTAATAATAGCAATTTTTTCATCAACTTCCTTGTCGCTTTTAACTAATTTTGCACTTGTTTTAATTCGAAGAATTCCGAAGCCGTGGACTATACTATCATTATGTTTTTCGCCTTCTTCATATAAACCTCATGTAGTTTGAAAGTCCCTCTTTCTATATTCTGAATCTCCATCAAAATAATGTTTTAATAAAAAATTAAACATTTGAACTTTTGTGAATGTTAAATAACCAAGTGGTTTCATTTTATATAATTCTGATTTATCGCTTTTGATTTTTTCGTCATTTGCAGAAAAATAAGGAAGCTCGTACTCTTTAATATATTCATCGAGAAATTTAATAAATTTTTTAATACCATCCATATCACGAGGTTCTGCGGATTTAAATCGATATCGTTCTCATAAATAGTTGCCACAATCACATTTATCCATTTGGAAATAATAATAATGCAAAGCACTTTTTAAACGACGTTCATCTTCTATGCGTTTTTCATTCACTTTTTCTTCTTTGATTTTAATTCGTTTTTCTAAAATATCGTGAGTTATATTATCAATTCATCATTTGTTATCAGCGCTTCCAAATTCTTGAAGCATGGCATCAGTTAATTTTAATTGTTTTTGTTTTTTCGGATCAATAATAATTCGATCTTCTTCATTTTCAATTTCAATAATTTTATCACAATATACAGAATAATTATCGTTTAAAGTAAGATTGCCAAATTTTGCTTGCTTACTGAAATCACCTTTGATTGTATGTAATCCGAATGCAATGCGATTTTTTGTATCATAAATATATGGTCGTTGATATTCGTGTTGTTCAACCTTTACAAAAAGTCTCGGATCTACACAATAATCTTCCGTACTATACCATCGCACAATATAACCGTATAACTTAGCTTTGTCTATATATATATATATATTGCAATGAATTACTTTTTAACTTACTCATGTTAATTTATTTTATACTAATATATTATAAATGATAGTGCTAAATAATTAAAGAATTATTGGCAATAAATTAAATAATTCAGATTTTTTGGCAAAACTCACCAATATATGGTATAGAGGGTAGTTGCTTATAATATATGCGTAAACTGACAGTGAAAGTAATGAATAGTACACAAGTGAACCGGATTGGTGTCAATGAAACGTTAGCGGTTGTTAAACGGGAAACAGTAAGACACGGCGGTGGGTCAACCAGAAAACCGAAACGTAAATCAAGATCAAGTCAATCGCCAAAATGATTTGTTGAATTTGCAACACGCCAAGAACAATTTAATCAAATGATAATCGAACGTTTAGATAATTTAGATCGACGTCTCGATAATCTGATTAAAAAAAATAAGCTTTTGGAATAATTTATTGCCGTTTTTTTGCAATATTTTCTCGATATTAAATGATCAAAATAATAAAAAACTCACAATCATGGAAAAAAAATATTTTTTGTGTATAATATATATATAACATATATATGACCGAAGCGTTAATTCAAATTGCCACAATTATCTCAAACTTATCAGAGTTAACTGGTAATATTGGAACTGTTGGTGGATATTTAGGAGCTGGTGTAGCAATGATGGGTGCCATGGGTTGTGGTATCGGTGAAGGTATTGCCTGTTCAAAAGCTTGTGAAGCAGTTGGACGTAATCCAGAAGCATCTGGTAAAATTCAAACAATGATGATCGTGGGGTGTGCGATTTCGGAAACGTCAGGTATTTACGGTTTGATTATTGCGATTTTGTTAATCTTCACGATTCCAAGTTAACATCATTGGAGGAAATGTGAAGCAACATCAAGCAAATTTTAAAAAATCCAGTTCAGTTAAAACAAATTTAATTAAGATAATTCTCGCAATTGTTTTAATTATTTTTATTTTGTTATCGACTACTTCGTGTACGGCTTTTGATCCAAAGAACTTATTTGAGTCATTAAATCCTAATTTTAACGTTTTTATTGTTCATATTACGGCATCATTGATTATCATCATGTTAGCAATTTGGTTAGTATGAAAACCAACTAAACACATGATTGATGCACGACGTGAACTTGCATCGAAAAATATTAATGATGCTGAACGAGCAAAAAAAGAAGCGTATGAACGTTTAATGGAAGCTGAAGAAAAACGTTTGGCTGCTTATGTTAAAGCGGAAGAAATTATTGCAAAGTACAATGAAAAAGGTCATACTGAGTTCGATGCAATTATTGATGATGCCAAAAAAACCGCTGATCAAATTATTAATAAAGCTAAGAACGATGTCAAGACCATTGAAACACAATTAAAGATTGACGCTAACCGTCGGATTGTTAATATTTCGCTCTTAACAACTAAATCAATTTTGAAAAAAGAAATTAATGAAAAAGATAATGAAAAATTTATTAACGAATTCATTAAAAAATTAGAAAGCCGAAAAGGAGCGTTGGAATAATGACATTTGATCAAACAATCGTTGATAACTATACAATCGTGATGCAAGAGATTGTTAAAAAACGTAAACTTGATAAAGAAGTTGTTTATCAACACGCAGTTGATTTATATGAAAATCTAACGAATCTAATTAAAGAAGGTGATCGACAACACGGAGCAATGCTTTCGTTATTAAGTAAAGAACAAGTAAAAGATTTTTATAATGCAATTTTAGAGCATTTTAATTTAGCTTTTTTTGATCGTTTATTTGATACAGTGGTTGAATTTGGCCATGCTGGTTATTTGTTATATATTATTGAGAATTACATTAATCACATCAATGGTATCAATAAAGATATTAAAGTGCAAATTGTAACAGCTTTCCCCTTAACGAATGCTCAAACTAATGCAATTGCGAAAGCGGTTGAGCGTTATACAAAGAAACGGGTAGCATACACGGTTAAGATTGATGAAAATGTATTAGGTGGGATTCGGATTGAAGCAGTTAATTTCGTGATTGATAATACGATCGAATATAAAATCAATAAAATTTTACAATTGAATATAGGATAGGAGGAAATATGGCAGAGAAGAACGATGATAAATTTATTGCATTAATTAGGGAACGAATCGCCAAATATTCGTCAAGTGTTAATTATCACGAAGAAGGTCGCGTTCTATTTGTTTCGGATGGAATTGCTTTTGTTTCTGGTTTATCAAATGTAATGTTAAATGAAATAGTTGAATTTGAAAATGGCACCAAAGGGATTGCTTTAAACTTAGAAATGAATACTGTTGGTATAATCATTTTGGGTGAATATTTAGATATTAAAGAAAATTCATTAGTTACGCGAACGAAAACCGTTGTGTCAACACCAGTTGGTGATGAGTTGTTAGGTCGAGTTGTTAATCCATTAGGTCGACCAATTGATTCAGGCCCACCATTCCCCGATACCATTAAAACTGCGCCAATTGAAAAACAAGCACCAGGTGTAATGAAACGTAAACCCGTTAATCAACCATTATTAACCGGAATCTTAATGATCGATGCAATGTTCCCAATCGGAAAAGGGCAACGTGAGTTAATTATTGGTGATCGTCAAACTGGTAAAACTTCCATTGGAATTAATGCAATTTTAAACCAAAAAGGGAAGAATGTTAAATGTGTTTATGTATCAATTGGTCAAAAAAATTCAACATTAGCACAAGTGATTCGAACATTAGAAACAAACGGTGCATTAGAATATACTACCGTTGTTGCTTCAACTGCTTCCGATTTACCTTCATTATTATATTTAACGCCATTTACCGGAATTACCATTGCGGAAGAATGAATGAATAATGGCGATGATGTTTTAATTGTTTATGACGATTTATCAAAGCATGCCATTGCTTACCGAACCATTTCATTATTGTTACGTCGTCCACCTGGACGAGAAGCATATCCTGGTGATATTTTCTACCTACATTCACGATTACTAGAACGAGCTTGTAAATTAGATGATAAATATGGCGGTGGATCAATTACCGCTTTACCAATTGTTGAAACACAAGCCGGTGATATTTCAGCATATGTTCCGACCAATATTATTTCGATTACTGATGGACAATTATTCCTCCAATCAAATTTATTTAACCTAAATCAACGACCAGCGATCGATGCCGGATTAAGTGTTAGTCGGGTTGGTTCGGCTGCGCAATATAAAGCCATTAAGCAAGTTTCTAGTTCATTAAAAATCGAGTTGTCCCAATTTTACGAAATGAATTCATTTGCCCAATTTGGTAGTGAATTAGATGAAACAACGTTACGAATTATTGAACACGGATTACGAATTAACGAATTAATTAAACAAGATAATGAATTGCATTTTTCGTGAGTTGATGAAGCGGTTTTATTATTTTTAATTTATGAACACATTGTCAAATATGTTCCAATAAATTTATTAAATGAGTTTAAATTAGCATTTTTAAGTCATATTCGTCATGCCAATGTTTATACAACAATCGAAACGGAAAAAGTTTTCACTGAAGAAACAAAACAACGTTTATTGGCTGAATCATTATCGTTTATTCTGGATTTTATTAATCCGCATTTAGATAAGTATAACAAAACATTATTGACTGAATTACAAGATCGTTATGAAAATCTCCATTCATTCCATAATAAACAAACACCAAATACCGATAAAGCCGATTTAACCAAAGCCATTGAAAAAGTTAGTGAAGAACAAAAACCAGCTGGTCCAAGTGATGAAAGTGTTAAAAATAAATCAGCAACATCGGATCAACCAATTAAAGCTAAAAAATCTTTATTCCGTCGTTTCGGTTTGAAACGTTCAGTTCGCAAACCGATTGTTACGAAAGTAAATCGTGATGAAGTTAAAGCGGCAAAATTAGCTAAGAAGAAAGCTAAAATTGTTGCCAAAACAAAAGCAAAACAAACGAAAATTATCAAAAAAGCCAACAAAAACATCGCCAAAACAAAAATCATTCCAGCGCATAAAGTAAAAGCAAAACATGTCGCTAAACCAGTTGCTAAAAAAGTTGTTGCCAAAACAAAACCAGCTGCTAAACCAGTTAAAAAAGTTGTCGCACCAGCAAAGAAAGGTAAACACAAATAATCATGGCAACAATTGTTGAAATTAAACGTGAACTTAATTCGATTAACAAAATTAGTAAAATTACGAATGCGATGAAAATTATTGCAATTTCCAAAATTGCTAAAGCGAAAAAAAATTATTTGGAAATGGTTGATTTAATGACGAATATTCACGAATCAGTTCGTGTCCTTGCTTATCATTTATCGACCCAACAATTATTATCTAATATCAATAGTAATCGGCCAACATTGTGAATTTTATTTACTTCATCATTAGGGATGGCGGGTTCATTTAATGGGGCAATTCTTAAAGCCTTTATCACAAACTATAAACCCGGAGAAAGAATTATTGTTATTGGTGATAAAGGTTATAAATTTTTAGTGCGTAACCGTTTGGAAAAATATATTATTAAACATTTAAATTTATCCAATCGCCCAACGGATTTCTTTCAATTTAAAATGATTGGTGAATACATTTATCGTATGTATGCTAAAAAAGCAATCGGTAATGTTAAAATTCAATTTACCCATTTTAAATCATCAACATCATCAGCACCGGTGATTAGCCAAATTGTTCCGGTTGATGTTAATGCCATTAAAAATAGTGTTAGTAATAATGAAAAACATGTTGCGCTTGGAACGTTCACTGTTGATCCAAATGCCGAAAGTGCATCACGAAAAATTTTAACTTTATACTTAGAATTTTCATTATATGCTGCATACATTGAATCAACACTATGTGAACACTTATCACGAAAAAACGCGATGATTGAAGCCTCATTAAATGAAGATATTAAAACCACTGAATTGCGTATGCAATATAATAAAAAAAGACAAGAAAAGATTACGCAAGAAGTTGCGCGATTATCGTTATCGTTATAAAGGAGGAAAAAATGGAAAAAGAAAAAGCAGTTAAAAGTACCGAAAAAACAAAATCAAAATTACCCAACGGAACAATTGTGGAAATCATTGGTACAGTTGTTGTTGTGCGTTTTTTAGAAACACCAATCCCAAAAATTAACGATGCTTTAATTATTGAAGGGACAAACATTTATCTGGAAGTTTGTCAAATTATTGGGAATATTCAAGTGCGTTGTATTGCTTTAAGTCCGACCGAAGGAACAATGCGTGGAATGACTGTTGTCCAAACTGGTAAACCAATTTGTGTTCCCGTTGGACCAAATGTGCTTGGACGTATGTTTAATGTAATTGGTGAACCGATTGATGAAAAACCATTTACGAAAGATCCTGAATTAACACGACCAATTCACGCTGCTGCTCCATCATTATCCCAACAATCAACGGATATTCAAATTTTAGAAACTGGTATTAAAGCGATTGATTTACTTGTGCCATATATTAAAGGTGGTAAGATTGGTTTATTCGGTGGAGCCGGTGTGGGAAAAACAGTTTTCCTACAAGAGTTAATCCATAATGTGGCGACTAATCATAACGGTTTATCCATCTTTACCGGAGTTGGGGAACGAAGCCGGGAAGGTAATGATTTATATCGGGAAATGACGGATTCTGGTGTTTTAAGTAAAACTGCCTTAGTGTTTGGACAAATGAACGAAACATCTGGAGCCCGTATGCGAGTCGCATTAAGCGGTTTAACAATGGCTGAATATTTCCGTGATCATGAGAAAAAAGATGTATTGTTATTCATTGATAACATTTTCCGTTTCTCACAAGCCGGAAGTGAAGTGTCCGCATTGTTAGGTCGAATTCCATCTGAATCAGGTTATCAACCAACATTAAACTATGAAATGGGTTTATTACAAGAACGAATTACTTCAACCTTCAATGGTTCAATTACTTCGGTTCAAGCCGTTTATGTTCCTGCCGATGATTTAACTGATCCGGCGCCTTCTTCAACCTTCGCCCACCTTGATGCTAAAACGGTACTTGATCGAAAAATTGCGGCCCTGGGAATTTTTCCAGCAATTAATGTGATTGAATCTTCATCCAATTCATTGCAACCATCAATTGTCGGAATTGAACATTATGTTGTGGCAAATAAGGTTCGTTCATTATTACAAAAATACGAAGAATTACAAGACATTATTTCCGTATTAGGAATTGACGAATTAAGTAATGATGATAAAATTGTTGTCGCTCGAGCCCGAAGAATTCGTAATTTTTTATCCCAACCATTTAGTGTGGCGGAAAAATTCTCGGGAATGAGCGGTAAATATGTACCAATTAAAGAAACAATTGAAGGCTTTAAAAAAATTATTGATGGGGAAGTTGATCATGTTGATGAAGGCTTATTCCGTTTTGCTGGTAACATTGGTGAAGTGATTAAAAAACACGAAGAGCTTGTTGGCAAAAATAAATAATTTTTTATGAGCAATAATACTTTTGAATTACAATTAATCGCACCAACCGGTGTCATTATTCGTGAACAAATTGCCGAAGCAACATTTAAAAGTGGGGTCGGGATTATTACGGTTTTACCAAACTACGGCAACACGGTGGGGATTTGTGATGTTAGTACATTAGTTTTTAAAAATAGTCACAGTCAAAGCAACAAATATTTATTAGGGATGGGGATTTACAAGTTTCAACATAACCAATTAATCATTGTCGCTGACTTTGTTAAAAAAGCCGAAGCCGAAGATAAAAATCCGGCGGATGTGCGATCCACTTATATTAACAAAGCATTCAATGTTCATGAACATGAAAAACCGAAGGTTTTTGATATTCTTTATGCTGAATTTTTAGAATCATTTACGGAGTTTGAAGAAGACAAGGCTAAATAATGGCTAATGCAAAAATTACCCCAAGAGCAACCGATTTTGCGCAATGATATCAAGACGTTGTGACGAATGCAAAATTAGCATCGCATGCGAGTGTTAAAGGAACGTTAAATTATTTACCAAACGGTTGAGCAATTTGAACAAATGTGATCAAAATCTTTGACCGTCTATTTGCAAAATTAAATGTCCAAAATGTGCAATTACCATTGTTTATTCCCTACCACGATTTTGTCAAAGAAAAAGAACATTTAACCGGTTTTGCACCCGAACTATTTCTCGTTGATAAGAAAGGGGATGAACAATTAAGTGATCCATTAATTGTTCGACCAACGTCCGAAGTATTATTCTCCCAACTATTTCAACAACAAATTCATTCGTACCATGATTTACCGATGAAGTACAATCAATGGTGTAGTGTTTATCGTTGTGAAAAAAATACGAAACCATTTTTACGAGGCAGTGAATTTTTTTGACACGAATTACACGCGATGTTTACGGATGAAAAAAGTTGCCATAAATTTGCTTTACAGATCCACAATTTATACAATAAAGTATTAGCCAAATATTTGTTATTGCCAGTGCTTGCTGGAAAAAAAACAGAAGGGGAAAAGTTCGCCGGTGCAGAAATTACTTACACCCGAGAAGTTTGGTCACAAGACCAACAAGCAATTCAAGCTGGAACCAGTCACTATCTAGGTACAAATTTTAGTAAAATGTATGATGTAACATTTCAAAATCATACTAATCAACAAAGTTATCCGCATTATATGTCAGCTGGTATTACCACCCGCATCTTAGGTTGCTTAATTGTTGTTCACGGCGATGATCGTGGCTTAGTATTACCATTTGCCATCGCGCCAATCCAAATTGCGATCCTCACTATTTTAGCCGATAAAGATGCATCAGTTTTAGGTTATGTTAAAAAAATTAAAAAACATCTTGGGCAATACCGGGTTAAAATTGATGATAGTGCCCAATCGTTCGGTTATAAAATTAGTGAACAAGAAGTAAACGGCACACCATTTAGTATTGTCGTTGGCCCAAAGGATGTGCAAACCGATGCCATCACTTTAATTCGCCGCGACAATCAAGTTAAACAAGTTGTGAAAATTAAGGAATTAAAATCCGTGCTTCGGCAAGCAATTAATGACTATCAAACGGCATTATTTAATAAAGCCAATCAACACTTGCACGATTCCATTACGATTGTTAGTAATTTAAAAGAATTTGTTGATGCAATTGCAAAGCACCAAATTGCTTTAGCACCATGAAGTGGTTCAATTGCGGATGAAGCAGCAATTAAAAAACAATACGGGGTAAGTCCACGATGTATTAAACCAGACGCTAAAGATTTATTAAAAAATAAAAATTGCTTTTATACTAATAAACCAGCCAAAATGATGGTCTATTTTGCTCGTGCTTACTAAATAAGTTATAATATTAATAGATGTTTGTTCAAACGCTTTTATTAACATTAGGCATCACAATCGCTACATTTTTACTAATGTTTTGTGCGAAACTTGTAACTGATAAAAAGTTCCCAAACTTGCAAATTAATGCTCATGGATTACGCAATATATATATATATATAGCCATCTTTTTAATTGTAATCGAGTTATCAAAACAATTTTTTCTTTCGCTTTATTGACACGACACCCGTTTATTTAATTACATTCCGGCCCACATTTCGTCGTTGCCAATGTACCTTTTTGCCATTTTAGTTTTTGCTAATCCCAATTCGAAATTTTATAAAATTATCAATAATTTTCTCATTATTACATTATTTATTATTACGGTTTCGTTTGCACTAGCACAAACAACACCCCTACTTTGTGCTGAAGAATTCGCTAAACAAGAAATATATCTCGTTTTTCATAGTTACATCTGACATACATCGATCGTGGTGATGTACGCATTTTTCGCGATATTTCGGCCAATTCGCATGCAATCGGGTGTAAATACTTTAACGGTAATGACGATTATTGCGGTGAACTTTATTATTTTTTGATTTTGCGAAGTTGCTTCAGCGGCGAATATTCCCTATGTTCTTTTTGTTATCTATAATCAAAATTTAGGATTTATTTATGATTTAGTTGGGCAAAGCCAACTTTGATATAACTTAGTTGCTTTTATTTTGGTTTTGATTGTTTATGTTGGTTTTTATTATTTATATTGTTATTGCCAACAATTATTCGAAAAGAATTTGCAAGGCAAAGCCAACAAGAAATACTCAAGAACTTAATCGTTTATCGCTTGAATTCAAAAGACGAAAAATATGAAAACTAAGTCCAATTAGATAATTTTATATAATATAGGTAAGATGATTAAACAATCAAATAACCGAAATTCCAATATATATATATAGCTAAGTGCTTTAGCACCCAAGCTATTAATTGTTTGTCATATTCTACATATGCCAACAATTAAAAAATCACACCAAGCCCTGCTTATTTCTGCCGTTTGTTTAATTGTTTTTGCTTTAACGATTTTTACTTGTTT
>JAITFD010000033.1 GCA_031281575.1 Mycoplasmataceae bacterium
TCTCAATCGTTGTTGGTGGATTAGGTAAAGGAACTGGTTCTGGTGCCGGGCCGGAATTATTAAAAATTACGAAAGAATTAGGTGTAACAACATTATGTGTTGTGACCATGCCCGCATCAATCGAAGGTAATAAAACGTATGAGAATGCGACAAAAAGTTACGAAAAATATAAACGTAATGGCACAAGTGTATGTGTCGTTGATAACGAAAAGATTTATGGTAATAATTCTGAATTAACATTAAATCAAGGATTTGCTAAATCAAATCACGAAGTAGCAAATATTGTTGGTGACATCATTAATATTGTTTCTTGTGGTTCAAAAATTAATATTGATATTGCTGATTTAAAACGTTTCTTATCCGAAAACAAATTATTAACACACTTAACAATTGACTTAACCAATGAAGAATACCGCGATAAAAAATTAGCGGCGAAGCTCGAAAAAGCCATTATCGATGCGTCATTAAAAAGTTGTTTTTCATCAAAAGAAGTTAATGTGATGTTAAATATCTCCATCAATAACGAAACACCAACAGCAATCTTTAATGATATTTCGACGGCTTTAAAAGAGATTACGAAAAATCCAAAAATTAATATTGTTTTTGGTTCGGATACAATTTCTGGTAATAGTAATTCAATTTCATTATTTATTTCAAATGAAGAAGAAGACGCGAATATTAAATTATTAAAAAAATCCCCAGAGCAAGATCCAACTTACATCGATCCATTTGCGGATGACGAGGAACTGCAAAGTAGCGGTGTTAAACAAAATTTATTTGATTTAGGCAAAGACTAATGTTGGTTAACTTCGTGGTATTTACGAAAGCGATAAATAAAATAATGATAGATATTCATTAGTTTTTTATAACTAACACGATAGTTAGAACGAATTCAGTGAAAGTCTTTTCCGGCTAATTTTGCATTAATGATTTTTCGGGTTAATGCTGGTTCATTTTGTAAGAATTTTTGCACCAATTTAATTTGTTGGTTGCGTTCGACTTCATCGACAATTTCGGCTTGAAGTTCTTCCGGTTCAGTTTCGTTTTGGAATTTAATAATTCTTTGATAATTTTGTTTTTTGTCAAAATAATACCCGAAATCGTCAGTAATTTGCCGGATGATGTTATAACGATGCGTGGTAAATAGAATTTGTTCAAATTGAAAATTGCTTTGTCTTTTGAAACTACGTTGATAGATTTTCATCGCATCAACAACACTTCGGTAATTCAAATGTTTAAATTCGTTTGCTTCGATATTTTTGTTATGGCGGATTTTCTTTAATGTTAGCGAATTTAAAAAACTTTGATATTTTTTATAAATATTTTGTGCTGATAACGATTGGGTTTGGTTATTAATTGATTTATTAGTCATGGTTAATTAACTATTAATTTCGAGATTGGTTTGTTGTTCGCTTGGCGGATCAGTTGCAAAAACATCTTTGATAATCATATCTTCGGGAATTATTTTTACAAAATACTTATCATTTCATGGCGGTAATTTTTGAATCAATCGAACAATGGCAATTCAAACAAAAATAACAATGATTGAACCGATATAAATTGCTCCAACTTTATAACCAAATTCAATATTTCCTTTTAAAGTTTTATCAATGAATTGGCCTAAATAATAAAATTCACCACCAGCATTTCAATCATTTGCGACTAATCCAGAAACGTTATTAGTAACATCAAAGATGTTTGAAATTGTTAAGACATAAGCGATAAAACCAGCAAATACTGCTGCACTTCATCAACATGCACGTAACGATTGACGGTTATTTAGCATTAACATAAAGCCAAATACAACCATAATTAAATGCAACATAAAATATAATGCATTTGGTTTAATACCTAAAAAAATTCATTGGAAAGTTAATTCCGGATTAGCACCGTAACTAAAAATCAACGGAATAATTGTGACTAAACCGCAAAAGAAAGCAATTGGCGCAACATGACGCAAAATCCAACGTTTATAATCAATAATCATCAATGCACACATCGTAAAGCACATAAATGGACAAATATCTAATAAAAAGGCTTTCGATGTGGCAGTTGATCCACGATCTTGGTTAGTTGCATAGGTAATAATGTCTGGATAAAAGCGAAAAACAGCAATATAAGTCATTAGCACCACGCCAGTACACAATCAAAACGAATAAGTGTTGGTAGCTTTACGAATTGCCGGATGAAGTAAAAAGACAAATCCGACTAATGAAGCGGTGATAATTACTAAAACTAATCCGGCGAATGTAAATGCCATACGATTTACTCTATTATATGTTTTTTGTTAAAATGTGCGAAAATTGATAAAAATCGGTTAATTTTGGATTAATTTTTCGATAAATCTTTCTCTATATAATATAAATGTCTTGGAGACGTACTCAAGTGGTTAAGAGGACACCCTGCTAAGGTGTTAGATCGTTCTGCGATGCATGAGTTCGAATCTCATCGTCTCCGCCATTACCAGCCTTTTGCTTTTAATCAAGTAGTTCGTGTTTGTTTTCTGCTTAAATCGTTAAGAATATCAATAATCACATTAATCATTAGTTAAAAATATAATTTAAATATGATAAAAGTGAAACATTGATCACCGCTTTTTCTAATGGCAAATTTAACTTGTTTGTTATCTTTTCCCGTCTTCTCATCATGTGTAACGCAATGAACGGATTATGTGATTATGACGAAAATCGGTCAAAATAATGAACAAATATGATTAGCGAATATTCACCATGACGATTACATGAATGAAATTATTGCCCTTGGCGGTTTTAGTCGTGATCATTATTTTGCTGATTGAGCAAATAAAAAATATTTTAACAATAATAAAGTTGTTGCTGTACCACAAGATTTTAATGAAGCGTGTATTAGTTTTAACTATCAATCACCCACTGGAGTACCAATGTATGCGCGCAATTTTGATATTGGCGCAAATGTTCCGGCAATTGTTGTTTTAAATCAATCAAAAATTGGTTATCGATATATTGCCAATACAACTTATACTTTTTTTACTGATCCAATCCCAACGACCGCTGGTGAAATTGCTAATGTGGCAAAAATTAGTGGTTATGTACCGTTAGATGGCATGAACGAAAAAGGTTTATGTGTATCAATGAATAACTATCAATTTAGTAGTTCAGCACCAAAATATTTAAATCAAAATTATCCGAATCGGGTTGATATGACAATCACCATTTTATTTAAATATTTGTTACAAAATGCAAGCACGGTCAATGAAGCAATCGGTTTAATTAATCAAGTTAATGTACATGATAATTTGCAATTATCGGGAAATAACAATCATATTCAAATTGCCGATCGTAATCATAATAGTGTAATTGTTGAATTTAACGATGATGAACAACAATCAATTCGTTTGATTCATCCCCGGGCGAATGAAAAATTTTTAATCAACGAAAACTTTACTTACGACTTTCCTGAAGCCCAATGATCAACCGTTAAAAATAACAATCCCCGCTATGCCACGGCATATAATGCGTTATCAACAAATAATGGTGTGTTGGATAACGGGATGAATTTATTAGCGCAATGTAAACAGAACAATTATACGACTTGATCAGTAATATATAACATGAAAGAATTAAGTGTTGACTATATTTGAAACAGTCAATTTAATCAAGCTCCGCACCGATTTTATTTGCAATAATATTTTGTAAAATTGCGTTCAATTATATAATATAATTACAATGAGTCATAAAATTGTATTAATTGGATCAGGTGCAGTAGGAACATCATTTGTTTATGCGGCATTGAATCAAGGGCTAGCCGCTGAATATGTATTAATTGATGCTTTTCCGAATGCTTCATTAGGTAATGCACTTGATTTAGCCGATACTGCTGCAACGGTTGGTGTGCCATTTAGTTCAATCAAAGCCGGAACATATAAAGATGTTAAAAACGCTGATGTGGTCGTAATTACCGCAGGTCGTCCGCAATTAAAGAAAGCCGACGGAACATTAGAAACCCGTTTAGAGATGGTTGCTGGTAATGCAAAAATTATGCAAGACATCGCTTTAAATGTAAAAAAGTCTGGTTTTAAAGGAATCACCGTGATTGCTTCTAATCCCGTTGATGTCCTAACACGTGTTTATCAAGAAGTAACACAATTCGACGAACATAAAGTAATTGGTAGTGGTACAACATTAGATTCATCACGTTTACGTCGTTTAGTTGGTGAAAAATTAAATATTAATGCCCAAAGTGTAAATGCATATATTATTGGTGAACATGGCGATTCATCTGTTGCTGTTTGATCGAATGCCACGATTTTTAATCAACCAATTAAAGATTTTCCATTAACTGCTCAAGATTTAAAAGATATCCATACTGATGCGGTAAAAATGGCTTATAAAATTATTGAATTAAAACGCGCAACATTTTATGGAATTGGTGTCGCATTAGCCCGAATCGTTAAAGCCATTTTAAATAACGAAAATAGCGTGTTAGTGATTGGCGCAAAAATTCACGGTGAATATAATGGTAAAGATGTTTATATTGGTGTGCCAGCAGTTATTAATCGTGATGGTTGAACAAAAATTATTCAATGAAAATTAAGCAAAGATGAACAAAAAGCTTTCGATAAATCCGTTGCAACCTTAGCCGAATCATACCAAGTGGCAAAGCAAGCAATTAAATAATGAAATATATTTTAGGTAACTGAAAACTAAATAAAACGGTTGCACAAACAAAAGAATATTTAGCAAAATTTAAACAAATTTATCAAAAAAATAAAGATGCTAAAGTCGGTATTGCTGTGCCGTATACTGATTTATCAGTAACAAGAATTAACGGTGGATTAACATTAGCCCAAGATGTTAGTGCATTTGATCACGGTGCTTACACTAGCCAAATTTCAGTTGAATTAATTAAACAATTTAAAAATGTTAAAGGTTCATTAGTTGGTCATAGTGAAGTACGAACATTATTGCATGATACAAATCAAAATATTAATCAAAAAGTTTTACAATTGTTAAATAATGATTTGTATTGTGTTTTTTGTATTGGTGAGACAAAAAGCGAATATGAAAATAATCAAACAACGCAAGTAATTGATACACAAATTCGGGAAGGATTGGCAAATGTTCCAAGTGAAAAATTGAAAAAATTAATCGTTGCTTATGAACCAGTTTGAGCAATCGGCACCGGTTTAACAGCAACTAATGAAATCGTTAGTCAAGTTTGTCAAAAAGTTCATGAAATTTTAGCTGATTTATTTGGTAAAGTTGCAAGTAAAAAAATTGCGGTATTATATGGTGGAAGTGTTAAATCAAGTAACGCGAATGCAATTTGTAATTTACCCGGCGTTGATGGTGTCTTGGTTGGTGGAGCGAGCTTAGATCCAGAAGAATTTAACCGCATTGCGCAAGCAGCCAATTAATTTGATTATGGGTAAGCAACAAAAACGTCGTAGTCAAATTAAAAAAACCGAATTTGTATCTCGTCGTAGTCAGGCTGTTCCGTTTTTTAATCTCGCTAACCAATTAACGTTGCTTCGAATCTTATTAACAATTTTAATTGTGATTGGTTATTTTATTAAAGATACCGTTCCATATTTAAAAGACGAATTAAAAATCGGCAATTGACATTTATCAAATTATTATCAATTTGTTTTATATGTTTTTATTATTGCAGCAATTACGGATTGGTTTGATGGCTGAGTTGCCCGTAAATTTCATTTATATACTCCAGCTGGGGCTTTTTTAGACGCGATTGCGGATAAAATTTTATTAAATATTGTTTTAATTTTATTAACTGATGCCAAAATTGTTCCAGTCTATGTTTTAATTATTGTGTTATGCCGCGACTTTATTGTCGATTCGTTGCGGTTAACATTAGCTTATCAACAAATTATTATTAAAGGCCCAATTTATCAATTCGGTCGCGTTAAAACAACGATTTTCTTTATTGTTGTTGTCTTTTTAATTGTGTTTAATTGTCAAACATTAAATTATTCATTTGCATCATGACAAAATCAATTACTATTATTACCAACCTATTGCGCGACTGTTTATACCGTGGTTGTTGGTGTAATTTATTTCCTTTATGCCGGTAAAAAAACGCATGAGCGATAATTTGCCAAATGCACAAAAGTATTTTCTAATTACGGGCGCAAGTAGTGGATTAGGTTATGCATATTGCCAGGTTGCACTTGATTTAGGTTATAGTGTAATTGGTGTGAGTCGTCATTGTCAATCAATCACCCAAACATTAAAAAAACGTGATGCAGCGCAAACAATTATTGCGCTTGATCATGATTTAAGTAATCAACAACAGTTTGATGCATTAATTGCGCAAATTAAAGGTTACCACATTATTAATTTAATTAATAATGCCGGTATCGGTTATGTTGGTTCACTGGCCACCTCCGACGTTAACGAACAATTAAATATGTTAAATCTAAATATTAATGCATTAGTATTTTTAACCCATTATTTTGTCCAATATTTTCAAACACAAGGAATTAATGGCCGTATTATTAATATTGGTTCAATTGGTAGTTTTGCGCCGGGACCATTGTATGCGACATATTATGCATCAAAAGCATTTGTGCGTGATTTTAGCAATGCAGTTAATTATGAATTGCATAAAGCAAAAAGCGCTGTGCGGGTTGTTTGCATTATTGCCGGACAATTAAAAACAAATTTTTTAATTAAAGCAAATCACCAACAACAAACAGTTGTTAAATTTAATGCATCAGCAATGAATGTTGAACAATTTGCCAAATGCTCATTAAGCAAAGCATTAAAAACCAAAAAAGCGAATTTAGTTTTTGGTTGAATGAATAAAATTTGATTATTTTATGCAAAAATTGTTTCTCGAAAAAGAATGATGCATCATTGCTATTCATACCAAAAACAACGTTTTAAAGCAATCGAATAATTTTAGGGATATCAAAATTCTTGTTGTGATACATTGTATACGGCAATGACAAATATAATAACTGCAACAATCCCACAAATAAATCCGGCTTTTCCTCTGCTTTCTTTTAATGATTTTGCACCATAAATAATTGCCATAATGCTAAAAATTATCCCAAGTCCAAGAATAACTAATCCAAGAATCCCAAAGATTAAAGCATTCGTTCCTTGTCTGGAACTTGGCGACGACCCCTTTTCGTCATAACTATCCGAACTACTATTTCCACTTTTTGAATAATTGTTATAAGCATTACTCGATATACTTGTTGGTGAAGAAGTTGAACTAATACTTGTTGATGTTCTTGAACTAGTTGTACGACTTGTTGTTTTACGGGGCGGCATTTTAAGTATTATATGTGATGAATTGCATTAATTGAGCTTTATTTAATTGCCGTTCATGTTGTTGGTAGACCGCGTAAATTAAATTCATATAATCAAGTTGCCGCTGAATCAGGTGATGCAACTTTTATATTAAGCGTACCGGTTTCTTTTACACCAGAAAATTGATCTGAACCATTTCAACCACGAACAATTGCGATACTACCAAAATTTACATTAATCGCGGTTAAAGGATTATTACTAAAAGCATTAGATAATAATGTTGTTAATTTATCGTAAATTAACAATTGGGAAAAATTACAATTACTAAATGCATTTAAACCAATGCTTGTAATATTTTGCGTAATTAGGGTTCCGCCCATGCCAGAACAATTAGTAAAAGCATAATCTTCAATTGTTAATAGACTTTGGGGTGGAAAAAATGCGGTTAATTGTTTGCAACCGTAAAATGCTGCTTGGCCAATTCTTGTGATCGGTGTATTAAGGAATGATATTGATTGTTTTAAACTACTACAATTATAAAATGCTTGATCGGGTATTTCGGTAATGTTTAATTGATCCAAACCAACCCCGCTAAGCGTTTTACAGCCACTAAACGCTTCTACACCCAACTTGTTAAGACTAGCCGGAAAAGTCAATTGTCCGCTAATTTTTTCACAATTTTTGAATGCAGATCACTCAATCGTTTGTAATTTATTGCCAAATGTAATTCCGCCATTTAACGAAACACAATCGGCAAACGCGGAACCATCAATGTTCTCTAAACTAGCCGGAAAATTTAATCCACCAATTAACTTTCGACAAGAATTAAAAGCATTAGTATTGATATTTATAATATTATTTCCAAATGTAATTGTTCCGTTTAATGATTGACAATTTTTAAAACTTTCACTAGCAATACTCGTCATTTTATCGCCAAAATTTAACGATCCGCGTAAATTCGAACAGTTATTAAATGCGCCAGTCCCAATATTTTTTAAATTTTGACCTAGTGTTAAAGTTCCATCTAATGAAATACAATTTTCAAAAGTCCGGTTGCCAATATAAATTACATTAGTTAAATTAACCGATCCATGTAATGCAAAACAATCTTTAAATGCTCAATTATGAATTTCTTTAATTCCTAAACCTAATTTTAACTCACCATTAAATCCGGAGTATTCAAATGCATCCTCTCAAATAATTTCCACCGTATCGGATAATTTAATTCCGCCTTTAATATTGGTTAGATTAGCAAAAGCGTACGGATAAATTTCCCGCAATTTTTCCGAAAACGTAATCTCACCATTTAGTGATTGGCAACTAGCGAATGCATTTGGTTCAATTATTTCGATGTTATTACCGATTGCTAAAGATCCAGTTAATAATTGCGAATCTGCAAAAACGCTATCACCAATTTTCGCTAATGGTAAAATTGTGCCATCAGGAAATTTTACAAAATCCGGAATTGCTAAATTGATAGCCGCATAATTGTTATTACTAATTAATGACGCATAAGGTTCTTCTTGGTCGTCAATAATGGCACAAGTAACATTACCAGCCGTTCGTCCACGTCAATCAGATCCATCTCATGATCCAGCATAATCGGTTGGATTAACGACGGGTGTAAAAACGGAGTAACCGAGTGCGACAGGAATAGCAATTGCCCCGATAAAAAAAAGAAAAATACAAACTAGAAAAAGTTTAAACTGATGGATGTAAACAAAATATGCGAGACGATGTTTAAATGTCGATTGATAATTTGGTCGATCTTCTTGATGATAAACGGTATTATTATCAAAATGATATAAAACGTTATAACGAGTATCGGTTAAATCACTTTGATAACGAATCGGTTGTGCTAATTTAAAACGTCATTTAATTTCTAAATAATAATTGGTTTTTTCTGATAAGGTAATTGGGGCAGCAAGGGTTAAACCGTGTGTTTTTAAAATGTAGGTAATTCCATCACGGATTTGGTGTCAGAAATGGAAATTACGATCACTGATTTTTTTTCGAAATGGTAATCATAGGCTGTGATTATCGTTATAAAATTCGTTAACAAAGTAAATACAAAAAATATATACAATTTTATTAATTACCGCTTTTCATAATACATCAGGAATTAAATTTCGATAATTGCCTTTGGTTAATAACGAACATGCATAATTTAATTTATAAAGTACTTGTTCGACTTGATCGGCATTGATTTTATAATTGCGTGGATTGGGAATATCGAGTGTTGTTGATGGATGATAAGGATAAATATAAGTATAACCATTAAAGTAACTGACTTTATTGGCCAATCCAAGATGATAGAAATTAAAAACAACACTTTCAAATCGGGTGAATGTACCTTGAAATTCATAACGCCCGTTAACCACAAATGAACGTTTATAAAGATTACCATATAAACGATGTTTACTATGAATTAAATACCAGAAGGGATTAATGATTCAACTACGGTTTGATAATTGGTGCGTTTTATTCCGTTTTGTTGCATGATAAATTCGCCCTAAAATAACATCAATTTCCCCGTTGTTACTAGTATTAACTAGGTTAAATAAAGCATCTTCAGCTAATATGCTGTGTGCGGTCATAAAAAAAATATAATGGCCAGTTGCTTGTTTGATTAGTTGGTTATAAGCGGAATTTTTTCCTTGGAATGGTGTGGAAGTGATAAAGATGCGACGTGGAAATTTTCGCTGATACGCCTGTAAAACCGCAATTAATCCATCGTTTGATCCATCATCAATTGCCCGAATTTTAACTAATCCACGGGGATAGTTTTGGCGAAGAATACTATCTAAAGCATGCGCAACGTATTTTGCGTCATTATGACAATACAATAAAATGTCGACATCGATTCATTCCATTCTTACTATATTATAATATATACATATGGATCGTGATTTTAATGATCAAGAGTTAATCCGCCGTAAAAAACTCAAAAAATTGCAATTAGACGGCCATGATCCGTTTTTAATTCAGAAATTTACCCGGAATTATACTTCTGCATCTTTTAAAACGGCATTCAAAGATGCAACAAAAGAAAGCTTGCATGATGACAAAACACCAATTATCGTTAGTGGAAGAGTAATGGCGATCCGGCAATCGTTTGTTGTCATCAAAGATTTTTATGGAACGGTTCAACTATATGTTGGTAAAGACGGAATTGACGAACAAACCCGCAACACCTTTAATGATTTAGACATTGGTGACATTATTGGTGTGCATGGAACACCAATGAAGACCAACACAAATGAAGCAACCGTTCGTGTCAAACAAATCACTTTATTATCGAAAGCATTAAAGCCGTTACCAGAAAAATTTCACGGTTTAGTTGATGAAGAAGAACGAGCACGACGACGTTATGTTGATTTAATCGTGAACGAGCAATCGTTTAAAACGTTTGTAACACGAAGTAAAATTATTTCGATTATTCGGAAGTTTATGGAAAAGCAAGATTTTATTGAAGTTGAAACACCGGTTCTTCAAGCAATTCATGGTGGCGCAGCGGCACGACCATTTATTACTAAACATAATACACTCAACCGGAATTTTTATTTACGTGTGGCAACGGAATTGCATTTAAAACGTTTAATTGTTGGCGGAATGGAGAAAGTGTTTGAAATTGGTCGAGTGTTCCGGAATGAAGGAATGGACACGACCCACAATCCGGAGTTTACTTCAATGGAAGCTTATTGAGCATATGTTACCATGTACGATTGAATGAAATTAACGCAAAAACTATTTAAAAAAATTGCGAGTGAATTAGGCTTGGTTAAAATTACTTTTAAGGGTGTTGATTTGGATTTTTCGAAGCCATTTAAAAAAATTAACATGGTTGATTTTATTAAACAAGAAGCGGGAGTAAATTTTGATCGGGAAATTAAAACTGATGAAGAAGCATTAGCATTAGCAAAGAAATTTAATATTAAAGTTGAGGATCATCAACGAACTCGCGGTCACATTATTAATTTATTTTTTGAAGAATTTTGTGAAAAAAAATGTCAACAACCAACGTTTGTTTATGGTCATCCAATTGAAATTTCACCATTGGCTAAAAAACACGAAAAAGATCCCCGTTATACTGAACGTTTTGAATTATTTATTTGTGGCAAAGAGTTTGCTAATTCATTTACCGAATTAAACGATCCAATTGATCAATACGAACGTTTTAAATCGCAAGTTGAAGAGAGCAAAAAAGGTAATGACGAAGCCAACGAAATGGATCTTGATTTCGTTGAAGCTTTAGAATACGGTATGCCGCCAACTGGTGGAATTGGGATTGGAATTGACCGACTAACGATGATGTTTACCAATAACGAATCAATTCGTAACGTTTTATTGTTTCCACATATGCGTGACCGCGGTGATCACGAATAATTAATTTACATATATAATATATGTAATATATGCGTAAATCTGTTAGTGCGTATTCACGTATGCTTATCGCTGCTGGAGCAGCACCGCATAAACCGAAAGAGATTAAGAGCAAGTTTTTTGATCGGCTAAAACGTTTTCTTAAACAATATCGCGTAATCATTTCACTTTTTGCAATTGCAGTTGGTGCAGTTAGTTCAGTTATTATTGCCGCGATTATCAGCTTACCGCCACGGCTTAATGCTGAATTAATTGCGGAAAAAATTGTTTTACCATCGGAAAAAGAAGTTGATGAAACGTGAGTTGATAATTCTGCAACTAATCTGAAAAAAGCTTTACATCGTATTAATATTGACCAAGATGCAGCAGTTAGAGAAATTATTGATAATGAAGAAAAAACCCCATATGAAAAATATCTTGCGATTAATCAATTAGCAATTTTTAATAATGTCCGATTAATTGATCCATATGTGTTTAAGCAACTATTGCCGTACATTCATGATGCAACATGACAATCATTACTCGATAACAATATTACTGGTGTAATGTTACAAAATACTGTCGATATGATTGATGAGAAAGTAATGTTGTATGAAGCAGCAATTGGTGAAGAAATCTTAACAATAAATGATCTTAATGCATTTATTAATAACGATTTAGAAAAAACCATGTTGGCGTATGAAACCGATGGATTACCAGTTGATCTTGCTTATCAAAAAGTCATTCAAAACCGTTTTTTTGAGTTTATTGATAATCAAACTGTTACAGTTAA
>JAITFD010000040.1 GCA_031281575.1 Mycoplasmataceae bacterium
ATAACTTAAACGTTCTTTATTTTGCAGTAATATTGCTTTTTCTTTAGCTTCAATTAATTCAATTTGATCCGGATGCGCATTTTTTTCTAATTGCATACGATCCCGAATTGTATTGAAAACATTTTGATCTTTTGATGCAATCGCTCATTTTTTATTATGATGAGCATAATGATAAGTACGGGAGTCACCGATGTTTGCACATTCGCACACCCCGTGTGAAATTAAAACAACATTAATTGTTGTTCCAATTTTTTTATCTTTTGGTAAATCGGCACTTTTTTCATCAATAATCGCACAGGCTTGGTCAATGCAATCTAAATAAAATGTTTTGAAATCGGCAATTTGATCGACTTGATTAAAAGCATTTTTAAATACTTCAACGGTGTTGTATGAAGCGACTTCGCTCCGTTCATAACCACCCACCCCATCACAAACAACAATTAATAATTGTTGGCTTTTGTTGACACCAATTCATGCTGCATCTTCGTTAAAATCACGCACACCTTTTTCGGAATGAAAATTGAAATAATACTTACTTTTTGTCATGTTCGGCTCGTAATTGTCCACATGCGGCATTAATATTGATGCCACGTTCCAAACGCGTTGTTGTATTAATTTTATGACGAATTAATATTTTCGCAAAACGTGAGCTGTTTTCACTGCGTGTAAAACAACGTTCCTTAACATTATTATATTTAATTAAATTAACTAAGCAATGTAACGGTTTAACTAACTGAGCTAATTCTTCCGCATGTTGATCATGATCGTTAACGTCTTTCAATAGCAAATATTCAAAGGTAATTTTGCGATTAACAAGTTGCTGATATGCTTGGAGTGTTTCCATTAGTTTAACTAATGGATAACGGTGATTAATTGGCATGATTTCGTTACGAATTTGATCATTTGGTGCATGGAGTGAAATCGCCAAATTCATTTGCGGAAAATCCCGGGCAAAAGGAAGAATTTTGTCAACTACTCCACAAGTTGATACGGTAATTTTTCGCGCCCCAATTCCTAAACCGTGTGGACAATTAATGATGCGTAAAGCCTGACTAACTTGTTCGTAGTTATCAAACGGTTCACCAATGCCCATAAAAACAATGTTGGAAAGAGCCGGTTGCTTTTGCGCGTGTAAATATTGATTAATGTACATAATTTGTTGGACAATTTCACTGGCATTTAAATTTCGCACTTTTTTTAATAAGCCTGATGCGCAAAACTTACAACCCATGTTACAACCAATTTGGGTTGAGACACATGCGCTATTTCCATAATTAAAAAACATTAATACACTTTCAATTTTTTCTTGATCGTTTGTCGCAAACAATAGTTTTGTTGTTTGATCAATCGGATCAACGATTTTTTTTAATAATGTTAATGGCTGTAATGTGTAGTGTTGAGTTAAAATCGGGATAATCGTTTTGCTTAAATTGGTCATTTCGGTAAAACTTGAAGCAAATTTTTGATAAACTCATTGATAAACTTGTTGAGCGTGATATTTTTTCAATCCGTAGCCTAAAAATTGCTCAGTTAATTGTTCCAGTGTAAATTGATAAATTGAATCCATGATCAATTAATCGTTAGCATTTGCAGGTGCAGGAACAATATAAAACGAAATTGTTTTATACGGAATATTGTAATTTGGCAATTGATGATTGTAAATTAAATTAACCGAAATCATTAATGGCGGATTAAAACCAGTTAAGCGGTTTCAACGTAAATAACAAGTATAACTTTGTGGATCGTCATCAACAATGTCCACAAAAAAGATCCGTGGATAATCCGATTCAACCCCAAATTGTCCATTAGCAAAATCGGCTTTGACGCGATAATATAAACGGCCACCATTTAAATATTCATCGGTACCAACTTGGACATTTCAGGTACTTTCCCCCGTAATTTTAAAATTGGCTTTCGTAATTTCCACATTAACGGTTTTTAAACCGTAAAAAATACTTGTTTTACAAGTGATATCAACGGTATATTGACCAACATCTAATGTATTTGATCATGAGAATAAACCATCGGAATTAATAACAAAATTTTTATCATTAGTTGATCATGATGGTTTTTGATATGATGTAGTAAATTGAGTGGTTGTTGGACTGCCATAAACACCAGTAATACTATCAGTTCCATAAATTGTAATATTCGGTTGACGATAAAACGACATGATTGGGGCAGTAACCGCAATCACTCCTCCACAAATTACAAGCAGTCAAATGATGATTCTTTTTAATCTTACCATTAGTTTGTCCCCCCAGTCGGTACGGTGTTAATTGATTGACTAGTAATGCGAACGCTAATATCTAACATTGTATCAATACAATATTTTGCGGATAAACTAATGCCGGCGTTTTGTTGACTGTTTAATGGCAATCCTGAATTAATCGTGATTGTACCATCATTGGCAATCGTAATAAAATTATTCGTTGGCATAATTAATCAAACTGGATCAATTAAAACAAATGATGTAGCACATCGAGCAAGAATGGTGAATGTTTGGTAGTTTTCAACAATTGATATTTGTGGACCGAGCGGAATATCATATGTACTAGTTTCGGGATTATATTGGAATAAATTAATCGCTGGTAATTTTGCCCGAATTTCAAAATTAATTGTCAATGGTGGAAATCCATAATTAATTTGATCGTCATAATCGTAAATCAAAGTTAAGGTAATGTTTTGCGGTTGAAAATCAGTTAATGCTTGTCAACGCAAATTAATTTCATTTAACGCAACAACTTCTTCTAAACTAAAAAAACTTTCATAACTTGTTTCTAAATGCCATTTTCCAGTCGTAAATTTCGCTGGGACATTGTATGTTCGGAATCCACCGCTATAAGCTTGTGAATCGGTTAGAACAATAATTTCACTTTGCCCAATAATTTGTTGGGTAATTTTTTGAATGGTTAAATACCCTTGTAATTTCGCGGCATGACCAGCGGAAGCACTTTCGATGTTAAAACGATATTCACCAGCGGCGGTTGTGCTTGGTCACGAAAGTATGCCGTGTTCATTAATTGTAAAAAAATTTGGTGAATCAACCATCCGTCATGTTGCGGTTAAATTATCGCTTTTGTATTCAGCAGTTCCAGCCGTACCATAGGTCGAACTTAAAAAACGCTCACCGGTGATTTTAATTGGTGCAAAGAATGCAAAGTATCCAATCGGAGCAATAACCGCAGTAATACCAAATAGGCCTAAAAATGTTCACAATGTGGTTTTAACGAAACTCATTGATACATATATATTATATAATTATAGTATGAGCGAATTAGATGAAAATTCTGTTGTTAATGAATTAACAGAAACGTTAAAAACACTAACTAATACCACAAAAGTGGTAGAACTACGGAATATTTTTGTCAAAAAATACCTAACGCCATTATATGCCCAAATTGCTTCTGCTCCAACTGAAGAAAAAGCCAAAATTGGTCAAACTGCCGAAAATTTAAAACGGAAAATCTTTAAAATCATTGATGAAAAAATGGTAAGTGTTGCAGCGAATAATCCAACCCATCAAGTAAATTATGATATTACTTTGAATACGAGTGATTTTGCCGCTGGTGGATTAAACCCGATTACTTTAGTGATTGATGAAATTGCCACATATTTCCGGAAATTAAACTTTACGATTCAAAGCGGGCAAGAAGTGTTAGATATTAAGTATGGTTTTGATCATTTAAATATTTCCGAACATCACCCAAGTCGGGACACGAGTGAAACATTTTATGTTTCTGATACCCATATCTTACGAACCCAAAATACTTCTTCTTCGGCGATGTTTATGGAAAACAATTCACACCATGATATTCGAATTATGAATTACGGTTCAGTGTATCGAAATGACGATGACGATGCCACCCATTCCCACCAATTCAATCAAGTTGATTTCGTTTGAATTCGCTCAGGAATTAATATTAAAAATTTAAAATGAGTCATTGACGGATTAATCAAGCATTTATTTGGCGCGAAAGTTAAAACCCGTTATCGATTATCAAATTTCCCCTTTACTGAACCATCATTTGAAGTTGATTGTTCTTGTCCATTTTGTGGTGGTAAGGGTTGTAATCGTTGTAAACAAACCGGTTGAATTGAATTGCTTGGTGCTGGATTATTTAATCGTCCAACTTTACGGGCAGCAAAAATTAATATTCCCACCGGAATTGCTGCGGGAATTGGGGTTGAACGAATTGCGATGATGAAATATAACATTACCGACATTCGTGATTTATATAATAATGATTTTCGCTTTATTAAACAATTTACAAAGAAAGGCGGTAATTAATGTTTTTTTCGAAGAAATTAATTGCCCAATTCTTACCCGAAATTAATAATATTACGGATCAAGAAATGATTGATGCGTGTGGCACAATCGGTTTAGAAATTGAACATGTTCATTATCATCCAAAGTTAAATAATTTAGTGATTGGTAAATTGTTAGAATTTAAGAAACATCCTGATGCTGACACTTTAAATATTTGTCAAGTATTAGTCAATCGCGAAGGTAAAATCAACACAATTATTACTGGAGCACCCGGATTAATCGCGGGTAAAAACGTGATTGTTGCCTTAGCGGGAGCGAAATTACATGACGGCCGCGTAATTGAAGAAAAACCATTACGAGGAATTAAAAGTGAAGGAATGTTGTGTGCTTATTATGAATTAACACCATTAAATGATGGTTATGTTGCCAAAACCGATGAAGAAGGAATTTTGCAATTCGATGACGGCTTTGTTGGCGATACAGCGGTAGCAGAGTTTTTAGGTTTAGATGATGTTATTTATGAAATTAGTATTCCGTTTGCCAATCGAAATGATTTAAATGGCGTACTGGCTTTTTGTCAAGAATTAGCTGGTCATTTCGGTTGACCATTTGTGTATCCGAAAATTCAACATATTAAAACGCGTCATGCTTGTGAATTTCCCGTTACATTTGATCATCATTTAGCGAATGGTGTTTCATTGATGCGTATTAATAACGTTAAATATCGTGAATCAAATTGATCACTAAAAGGTTTATTAATTAACAACCATTTACGTCCGTTAAATAATTTACTTGATATTTTAAATTATGTAACATTATTAACCAATGTGGCAACTGCAGCATATGATGCCAATAAAATGCACGGTGGATTCCATATTGCTTTTGCGAAAAAAGATGACCATTTTACCGCCTTTAATGGGGTTAATTATACATTAGCTCCAACGGATGGTGTGATTAAAAACGGCAATGGCAATATTATTTGTTTGGCTGGAATTATTGGCGATAAAGAATTCGGTTATCAACGCGAGACACGCGATTTAATTATTGAATTAGGTAATTTTAATTTTCCCGTGATTCGAAAAACAGCAACGAAATTTAATTTAGCAACGGATGCAGCGAAACGTTTCTCAAAGCCAGTTTCACCTTTTTCAACCGTGCTAGCAGCAGAGTTCGTGGTGAAAATGTTAGGCAAAAAAAACATTGTCTGGTTAGGTCATTTTTATGCAAAATTAGCCCAAGTAATCTTAAAAAATGTGAACTTTAATTTAATTAATCATTTCTTAGGGATGAAAATTACCCCGCGCCAAATTAAACATATTTTACGAGCTTATGGTTTTAAATTTAAAGGCAATGATGTTTTACCGCCAATTTATCGATTGGAAGTCACTTCAAGTCAAGATTTGGCCGAAGAAATTTTAAAGGCGCTTGATATTAATCATTTACCACCACAACCGATCGACTATAGTCACGATCAAATTGATATTAATCAAACTAACGAATATTATTTTTTCAAAAAGCTTCGTGATTTTTTAACCAACCATTATTTTAATGAGGTTAAAACTTACAATACAATTAATGAAAGAGAATTGCATCCATTTAATGTTTTTAATTATCAAAATAACATTAAAATCGTTAGTTCGAATAATATTAATCGACAATATTTGCGAACCAATACCATTAATTCATTATTAAAAGTATATCAATACAATTTAGCGCGAAAGAATGATTTATTACCCATTTTTGAATTACAAAAAGTTTACCAAACAAGCGTTGATGGTGAATTAAATTTAACTTTAATTGCACCTGCAACTTATTTCATTGATCGTGCTAATCAATCCAAAATTAGTTTCAATGTCAATGGTTTAAAAGGTTTAGCAGTAACGATTTTAAGTGAATTATTTAATGCCCAAGATTTAACTTTTAGTATTGATCAAACCCAAAAGATTTTTTATAATGATGAAGCATTAAAAATTATTTACCACGGTCAAACAATTGGTTATCTTGGCGCAATTCGTGATCACCTGTTAAAACCATTTGATTTAACCGAACCTGTTTACTGTTTAACGTTAAACTTAAATCGATTAATTGCTGATTATCGTACGAATGATGTTGTTTATCAACCAATTAGTTCGTTACCGCAAGTAATTAAAGATATTACTTTTGATTATAAAGTCGGTCAACATTTAGGCGAAACAATTGCGAAAATTCAAGCGTTACCATATATTCAAAATGTGACCGTGGTTAATCATTATGTTAATTCGGAACGAAATACTTATACAATTCGGGTAACTTTTAATAATACCCAACAATTAAAAAAAGAACAAATCAACAATTACATTCTTGATTTAACGAAAATGATTAACGGTGGTAATTAACCATTGTTAATTAATGATTTTTGTTATAATCGTTTTATAATAAAAATAAGTGCCGACTTAGCTCAATAGGCAGAGCAACTGACTTGTAATCAGTAGGTTGTTGGTTCGATTCCGATAGTCGGCACCATTTAAGTCCTTAAAATCAATCAAAAAATCACGTTATTTTGCAAAAAATTCAAAATTTGACTGATTTTTAACACATATATGGTATAGAAGGGATAATCACATATAATTACAAATGAAACATCAAGGAACGATCATTATGATTGAAGACCAGCCAGAATTAACAAACAAGCAATTCGCCATTGAATGGATTAGCAAACCACGCACCGTTAAACCAAAACCAGACGGTAAACGTAAACAACGTCAACCATCATTACGTTCATTAGTTTATATGCTAATTGATGAAATTCGAGGAGTACGAGCGGAAATTCGGGTAATTAATGCTCGCCTTGATCGTATCGAAGCAATTGTCAATGAGCATACTAAGATTTTGCAACGACATGAATTAAAACTAAATGAATATGGCAAAATACTTAAAAGACATGGCTTAATGTTAGAATCGCATGATGAAATATTCAAACGAAATAATTTAAAATAGAAAAACTTATCAAATGATTATTCTTCAAATATATCGAAATTATTTGGTGAAATTTTATTTAATTCATTAAATCGAATCTCTTTGCCGTTTGGGCGATGATATAACTTCATCTTATTTGACTTAATAAAATAATAAACTGGTTGATCCACTCCGTTAAGATTTACAAAAGCGTATATGCCTTCAAACTTGTCTGCATCGTTGCTTAACGGAATTCCTGATCAAGTTCCAGTTTTACCGTAAGTGGATTTTACTTGAACTTTTTCTGATTTTCCGTCTTTTTCAATTAAAAGATCAACGCCTTTTGCATTTTTAATTGTAAGCGCAACATTTCATCCACGTCGACTCAATTCGGCACCAACAAACATTTCTCCACTTACTCCGGTTTTTTGATTATCTTTTATTATTTGATTTTTTCCCATATATATATATATATATATATATATATTATAATAAATTTTTAGCAAAAAATATTAAAAAAACATATAATATATACACAATGAGCCAAGAAAAAAAAGTAATTCGACCAAAAGTTGTTAAACCGACTGGTGCTGATTTTGATCGATGTGTTGATTGAGCGCTAAAAAATGACAAATCGTTTGCTGATGGTTTTGGAAAATTAATGAAAAGTTTAGCAAATAAATAGTTATTTGTTATGAATCCATCATTAAATTTATTTGTTCTTGACGATAATAATCGCTTATCATTAATCACCCGAATTATTAAAAATAATAACGGTTGTTTTTTTAATTTCAAGAAAAACTATGGCGATGATAATTGATATTTGTGTAGTTTTCGACCAATAAATAAAAAACAACAAATAATTAAAAACATCGAGATTTGATTTGTAACATTTCATCCAGATATTGAGCGTGAATTTGTCGAACACGTAGTTACTAAATGTTACAATTTGGCACGTAATATGTCAACGGAAAATATGCCGGATTTTACCGATAAAGCAAAAAAAGATTTAGTTGATTGTATTGACCGAAGCTTTTATAAATTTTCCCATGTAACTGACGAAAAATACAATATTATTTCGTTTGTTGCGAATATTTTCTTTAACTTAGTAATAGGACATATTCTTGGTAATGGAAACAAAAGATTTGCAACAGCGACAATGATTTGATTATTATATTTCTTTGGTTATTATTTTAAAGGAACGCGTGGCAAATGAATAAATTATGAAAAAATTGAAGATAAAGTATGTGACTTTGTTATCAAATGACAAAACCGTGTAGTAAGTAATCGCGATGAATTAGTTGATGAAATTAGCGAATGAATATTAGACAATGTTGTTATTTCGCGAGACAGAATAATTAAATCTGATGAGCAATCTGGTCAATAATTTTTTTAATTTGTTCACTACGATCAACATAACTTCGGAAAATTTGAAAGAAAAAATCAAATAATTTACCAGCATCAGCTAATGAAGTTTTATTAATTAATTCTTCAATTCAATCTGATTCATTTGGTAATGTTCGGTAATAGGCATATATTTCTTTAATATCAGTAACATCTATCGTAATTTGATAATCGTTTTTGATATTTAGTGCAAGTTGATCAAAATTCTCTGAGATTGTTTCAAGAAAATTTTTAAATTTTAATTTAAATTCACGAATATCATTAATATTGTAATTATTTTTTTGCATTAAATTATCTAAATAGGTAATAACATATAGTTCTTTTTTACTTCCAGTATATTGGGCTAATACACTATCAGCAATGATTTCAACAATTTCAGGACGTACATCATTAAATCAATCTTCCCGTGTTTTTGTGCGTTGAATTAATTCTCAAATGCGTTTTGAATCAATAAATCCCGTATTAGTTTGTTTGAATGCAAATGTCGAAATATCAACGTCAACATCTTTTTCATGTGGAACTGGAATTGGTAGATTAATATATCTTGATAAATACTCACCGTATTCATTTTTAGTTATATTTATATCTTTTCATTGATGCTGTTCATATTTAAAAAAAATCTCCATTAATGATTTTAAGCGTGTAAAAGCTTTACGAAAGCTACTAACTTTATTTTCGTTTTCAAAGAAATCAGGATGATCCATATCGCTGGGTGTTGGAACAATCGCTTTAATTTCCGATATTTTTTCGTTAATTTGACTAATTCGTTCGTTATAATTACTAACAACATTACCTTGAGCAGCAACATGTGTATCTCCAGAGTAAATTTTGAAAGCTTTTTCAATTTCGTCTTTATTGGTACGATAAGCGACAAGAAATCCGGTTGTTTTTTTCTCTTCTGACGAAACTCGAGTTGTTCGACTAACAGCTTGAATTAAACGATACGATTCAAGTTTTTTATCAAGAAATAATGCATTAACATACTCGCTATCATAACCAGTTAGCATTTTATCAACAACTAGAATAATATGAATTGGATTTTTTTCACTGTTTGGATTAGTCTGACTATGATCAATTAAACTACGTGAATAACTGGCATCATCATTTTCATCAATTGCTTCGTTCATTAATTTACCAAAATCGGTAATACAACGTCTTTTGAAAGCTTTTTTATCACATTTACTAACAAAAAAATCGTTTGTCGCGTCCTCATTTATTTGACTTTCATCCGTACTAAAATCAGCTACAATGTTAATTTCTGGATATTTTCCACCAGTAAAATCGTTAACGGCTGGATTTCATCGACCTTTAAATATTTTATAAATATAATTTGCCGCATCAATTGAACTTACTGCAAGCATTGTGTAAAAAAAACCTGAACTTTTTTCATGATACTTTTTTACGACATCTTCAGCTAATAATTCATAATATTTTTTAGTTTTCCAAATTTGTCTTTTCTCATTATCATCAAATTGGATTGATGTTTCCTGACCGTCTAAAACACGAAATAAATCTTGGTTTTCATAATCAACTGGTAAAATAATTCCATCAGCTAATGCTTGGCCCATTCCATAAACATGCAATTGTGTGGGAAATAATTTTGGTGTAATATTTTCAAAATCTGGATCATTATCCGTAAAAATTGGTGTACCAGTAAAACCTAATAATGCCGCATTAGTGAAATATTTTTTGATATTTTTAAATTGCGATCCAAATAGCGATCGATGACATTCATCAAACATAATCGCAATTTTTTGATCTTTAATAAATGGAATTTCGGTATCTGCACTACCTTTAATAATATTATCTTTTAATAAATTATTAAAAATATCAATAGTTACGACAATTTGATTTTGTCCACTTTTTAACGCTTTAATTAATTTATTTTTACTACGAATTGCAATGTCTTTAACTGATTGCATAATTCCGCATTCTCAAGCCGTAAATTTTTTTGTTGTTTGTGTATCTAAATCGACTCGATCGACGAGTAATATCGATATATCTGCACGTAATTCATGAATAAAGTTTTTTCAAGCTAAATACATGGTAAAAGTTTTTCCACTTGCTGTTGCGTGTCATACATATGCTGGTGCTTTTCAATTGTTTTTAAAATGCTCTAAAATTTTCTTATTGGCATGATATTGATGCGGTTTGGCATAAAAAATGATATTTTTTGTTCGATCGACTTTTACATATTTTGCTAAATAATCTAGAATAACACTTTTAGTTAAAAATGCTTTAATAAATTTATAAATATCATTAACACGAATATTAATTTCATCTAATCAATAAAAAATTGATCGATTATTTTTTTGATCTTCGTCATTTTCTTTTCATGTATCATGCGTTAAACTATCGTTTGCCCCAAACATTAATGTATTGCATTCATCAGTAATAACAAAAAAAAGACATAAATTAAGTATTGTATGTTGATGCACTCACGTATCACGATAACGAATTGTTTGATCAAAAGCGGATTTTAATGAAACGTCATTGCGTTTTTCTTCAATTGAAACTAATGGTACACCATTAACTAAAAGAAATAAGTCTTTACGATATTGATAGTTTTGTTCTTTATCATCGGTTCCATATTTTTTATTAAATCATAATTGATCCGAAACTTCAAAAATGTTTTTATCAATGTTTTTTCAATCAATAATGGTTATAACATCTTCATGATTATCGCCTTTAATGACCTGTGGATTAAAGAGAAAATCAAAAGCTTTTTGGACATTAGTGTTAATTCCGTCATCACGAATATTTTCAATTTTATTTTTAATATATGCTTTTTGTTGTTTATCAAATTTTACATTATTTGTTTTTTCTAAACACTCAACAAAATGATTAAATAATGATGCTTCGTTATTTGTATCTTTATCAAAAAAGTCTGAGCCTTTTGCATGTCAATGTTTTCAACCAAGATCATTTAACGTCTTAATAATTTTGTTTTCTTGGATTTTTTCGGTTATACTTGGCATTATTTATCATTTCCTTTCAAAATTGGTTTTTTGTTTATTATTATAATGTTAATGTCTTTTAATTGCTTTTTATGAAAATTAATAAAATTATCATAATATGCAGTTATTTCTTTCTTTTCTAATTGATAAATTAATTTAAAAAAAACCGTTGCTAATTTAAGAATACGTAATAAAACCAATTGTTCATCATTTATATTTATAAATGAATTTAATGTTTTTAATGATTTATAACCAACAATATTGTTAATTAAAACATGGGAATGATTAATTATTTGATGTTTGATCGATTTTTTTATTCTTGCCATTAGTTGTTGTACTCCTCTATCAGTTGAGTTATTTTTTGTTGCTCGATAATATTTGGAATCTTTATTAAAATTTTTTTTAATTCTTCTTGTCGTATACCTTTTATTGTGCTCCCTTTGCATTCACTAATTATTTTTTCTTTAATATGTTTGACCTCAAGATAATGATAAATAAAAATAGATTGAATATTTTTTTTAATTCTGATGCTGTATACTGATTCATTGATGTTGAATTCTTTTTTAAAGTTTTTAATGAAATACATTCGTCCAACTGTTCCGATAGATGTAAATAAAATATCGTCATCTTGTAAATCTGACCTTTTATTAATTAAGTTAAATGTACTTTCATTAATTTTATCAGTTTTTTCATCAAAAAAAATTCCTGAATTAATGTTTTTGCTAGAAACATATCAAATCTTTGCCTCGTTAGGATTTAATTTAAAATTATCACGAGGATTTAAACCGGTTTTAATATGCTGAATAATATCGAAAAATAATAATGTTTTTCATTCACCGTTAAAATTTTTGAATCGAAATGATGGGATTGTTTCATTTTCTTTCGGAAATAAATGATCAAGATAATATTGTTTTTGTTTGATAATTATTTTTAGCATCTCTCTCTCTCTCTATGATTCCATCTATTTTTGCGAGAAATTTAGCAATTTTTTCTTGTTCTTCAATGGTTGGAATAAACGTTTCAATATTTTTTATTTGTTTTACATTTAAATGCATTATTCCCGTTGCACCAGTTGCAGTTGATGCAATTTTATTTCGTAGAATAGAATTTCTCAATAAAAAATTCAAAAAATTAATTCCAGTATTTGAGGAAATAATTATAATGTCGCTACCAACCGCGATTTTTTTTATTAAAACGGTTGACGGTTCAATTAGACCTCAACCAGTACCAGAAGTTGTTGTTTTTGGCAACAGTGTATCTCCTTTGTGTGCGAATTTTTGGTTTTTAGGTAATAAATTTATATAATTTGTTTTATGAATATAACCGTGATACTTTGTGTATAATTCACTGTAATGAATTGCAGGATAAAATCCACTTGGCAATAAATCATCTTTAGAAAAATTATTTCCGTTATTTCACACCGCAATGTTTCCGAGTAAATTTTTTTTTCATTTTTCTTTAAATTCTTTAAAACGTAATTTAGGAATATCTTTACCTTCCGCCGGAAATAAATTATCAAGATAATATTGTTTTTGCTTTTCTAAATTTTGTAGCATTTTTTTTAATTTATCAATCATTTTATTCAATCTCCTTAATATTGATAGAATCAACATATGAATTATTCTTGAATTCTCATACAAAAGTACATACATCGTATTTTTGTATACATTGTCCAATTACAAAACTTTGCGAAGATCGTGATGCACAAAAAACATTTATGTGTTTATAGTTATTTTTTCGAGCATATTTAAATGCATTAATAATCTTTGTTTTTAAAATTTTTAAAAAATTTATGTCGAACGTGTATGTATCATCTTTATCTGCATCAACATCATTAATGAAGTACGAATCATTATTTCGTAATTTTCGAGGAATGTGGGTTTTTGAAATTTTTTTCGATAAAGAAATAATGATTCGTACTAATGAAGTTGAGAATAAATTAATTCGTAAAATAAGAAAGGAAATTAAAAAATATAATGAAAACACCATACACTAATTTTGATGAAGTAATGCAAGATTTAAATACAACATATAATGAAATCCAATTTAAATATCATGGCCATGATTATTGCATATTAAAAATTTATGCAAATTACGTAGACGAAAAAGGCAATTATACCTCACATTGAAAAACACCATGCTACATGGTAATGAAAAGTATGAAAATGATTAATTTAGTCGGCGTTGATCAACCGGGTTTTGATATGGATTTAAAAACAAATAAAATTTATTATTCATGAATTGATTTGTTTAATAAATACAAAATTGATAAAAAACCATTAAAAGATATTTTTCTTTCGGATGAAATTGATATTTATTGATGGAATTATTAAATTTAATATGAAAACTACCGAAAAAGCTAGTCAGCATTTAACACGAAAAATTAATTGTAAAAAAACAATATTCGATATACCGATAATTCGCAAAGAAGAAATCGAACTAGATGATTTACGATTGATTAGTTTTCAACATATTAATTACGAAAAAGATAAAACAAAGATCGTTCATATGTTTTTATATGATAAGATAATAGATCGAATTTGAAATAAACCGGAAAAATATGTCCCTCGGTTACAACAATTTAAAGCGGTTTTTTCGCCTGATTATAGTGCTTATTTGGATATGCCACAAATGTATATAATGTGAAATGTTTATCGTAATCGTTTCGTTGGAGCAGAATTACAAAATTATGGAATAAAGATTATTCCAACGATTCAATGAGCTAAACCAGATACATATTTTGTATGCTTCGCTGGAGTCGAAATTGGTTCAATTGTGGCGATTTCAACAATTGGAGCATTAAAGAATAAAGAAACATTTTTAAAAGGATATTATGCAATGATTGAAACAATCAAACCAACGAAAGTGATTTGCTATGGTGAACCAATTGACGGAATTGATCCCGATAACACCATTTTTGTTAAATATAAAGATGCGTTTTCGGATAAATATCTTTAAAAATATAATGTTCCATTTTTTAACGTTTATTATATAATAAAAGTATGATTAAGGCTATCCTATTCGATATGGGTGGAACAATCTTTTATTCCGATCCTAGCAAGCCAAACACCAAAATTGCAGCAGCAACGGCATTTTTAAGTTATTTAAAACAACAAAAATTTAAAGTAAAATTAAATGTTAAACAAGTGATTAAAGCTTTTAAAACTGGTAAAAAAGAATTTGCCATTTGATCCAAAAGCCACCAATTTGCGGATATTCATCCATATGATCTATTAACTAAATTTTATTTTAAAACCGCATTTAAACACCTTGATCAAATTAAATTACGAGCAGTTAGTAATCAATTAATTAACGTTTGAAAATCCCATGGTTCAGCCGTGATTCGTCCCGAAGCAAAAAAAGTATTAAAGAAATTAGCTAAACATTATCAATTAGGCGTCATTTCAAATACCGACTCATTAGATTATGTCGTCATTCGTTTAATTGATAACAACATCTACCATTACTTTTATCCTGGTTGTATCTTCTTGTCGTGTCTCGCGCAAGTACGCAAACCACATCCAACAATCTTTGAAGTTGCTTTAAATGCTTTAAAGGTCAAACCACGTGAGTGTGTGTATGTCGGCGATCAAATTAAAAAAGATGTCCAAGGAGCTAAAAACGCGAAGTTAAGAGCTTGTATCCGCATCGAAAGTGATGAAAAAAATAATGATCACAAAAACGATACAAAGTATGTGATTAACAATCTCACACAAATTCTTCCAATAATTAAAAACTTAAATAAATAATGAAAATCTATGATTCAAGAACGACTCAAAAAGTAGCCCTACCAAACCAACCAATCACCATTTATAACTGTGGTCCGACAGTTTATAACGAAGTGCACATTGGTAATATTCGTCCATTATTAACCTTTGACTTTTTATTTCGCTATTTAAAAGCGATCGGTGTTGATGTTAAATATATGCATAATATTACTGACGTTGATGATAAAATCATCAATCGTGCCCAAGAAGAACACACAACGGAAGCAGCAGTTTCCCAAAAATATACCAAAGCTTATTTTGATGTAATGAAATCGCTCAATGTTTTAAAAATGGATTATTTACCAAAAGTAACCGAAAACATTGAAGGGATTATCGATTATGTTAATCGTTTAATTAAATTAGATAAAGCTTACATCGCGAAAGATGGCGATGTTTATTTTAAAATTGATGCCGTTAAAGATACATACGGAGAAATCTCGAAACAAAAAATTAATGAACTTTTAAAAGGGGTAAGAAAAGAAAATAAAAGTAACAAAATCAATCCTTTAGATTTTGTTTTATGAAAAAACACCGATGTTGGTGTTAATTGAAAATCACCCTGAAACGAACACGGTCGACCCGGTTGACATACTGAATGTGCATATTTTATTAATAAAAACTTTGGTGACAATATTACCATTCATGGTGGTGGAATTGATTTAAAATTTCCCCATCATGAAAATGAAAATGCCCAAAACATTGCTTTAACCGGAAAAGAAATGGCCCAAATTTGAATGCATGTTGGCCATGTTAATGTCAATAATCAAAAAATGTCTAAATCATTAAATAACTTTATTTATGCCCGGGAATTAATTGATAAATACGGTAATAATACAATTCGTTGATTCTTTTTACAAACAAAGTTTGAAAATCCGATCAACTATAGTGAATCATTAATGGTTGAAGCCCAAAATAGCTTAGAAAAACTTTTTCGCAGCATTAATAACATTTTAATCCAGTTAATTTTAAACGATCATCCGTTTACATTCGATAAAAATTCGCATCTAATTGAAGCTTTTAAAGCTTATATGGAAGATGATTTAAATTTTCCTAAAGTCGTTTCATTGATCCAAAGTCAAGTCAAAGATTTAAATGCAATTTTTAAACAAAAAGATTATGTTAAATTAAATCAACAAATTAATGATTTGATTCAAGAATTTAACACACTAGGCATTATTTATGAGCCAACATTTAATCGGGAAGTAAATAGTTTAATTAACAATTACAAAAAAGCATTAGCAAAAAAAGATTATGCAAAATCGGATGCTATTCGTCAAGAATTAGTTAATCTTAAAATTATTTAATTTCAGTTTAAATTGCTTGTCAAGTGCTTGGTAAAGCATAGTTTAATTTAAAACTAGCTAAAATTAATTCTGATGTTAAAATGCTATGAATCGATTTTAGTTGTCCAGCAGCTGGTAAAAAATAAAAAACATTTAGTCCTCATATTGGTAATTTGGTAAAACCATCGCAAACAATTTCTTTTGCATGGGTATTAAGAACGAATGCATCGTCCCCGAGAAATACATTTTCGGAAATTGTGATTTTAGCAAACGAATTTGCACCGAAAGCTTGTACGCCGATGGTAACACCACGGGAATAATTAAATTATTATTTGTAAATTTGTCGTGTGTGAATGCTCGTTCTTCGATTGTTTTAATACCAGTATTGAATGTTAAATTCCCATCAAAATTAATACACTGAAAAAATGCGCGAGATTTAATTGTAAGTAGTTTATTTCCGGATGTCAATGATCCGGATAATAACAAACTTCCTTCAAATGCACTTTCATCAATTTGCACAAGGTCATATAATTTGTTATTCATACAAATTACATCAGGGATAATCAAATCAGCTGCTTCGTATTCGTTATTACTGTGAATTGATATTGTTCCGTGATCTTTTCGAGTTGGTTTACTTAAGACATTAGTTTCTAAACTACCAGAGATATAACCCTTTTAATCAGTGCCAGTACTATTACCAATTACCGCATAACGATCAAAATGAAGCGAAAAACCAATTAGCAACCCAGCAAATAACACACAAATTAAATATAACAAGCCAGTTAATTTTTGTCGACGATTTAAATGTAATTGATATTTCATATATATATATAATTATACACAATTAAGTAAAATTTAAAATTACGCCGCTTGTCAACTTTGGCCAAGACCATGCAATTGTAAAAATTCACAAACTTCTGCTGAAGACAAATTACTATTGATCGAACTTACATGACCATTAGCTCTTGAAAGAATAAATAAGTCTGATCCTCAATTAGTTGGTAATGAAGATCAACCATCACAAATAATTTCTAGTAACGAAGAGCTTAATCAAAATACAGAATTTCCTAGCACGATATTTTCACAAAATGTTAATTGTCTAAAATCGTTCGCAGTGAATGCGCTTGTACCAACATTTGTATTTTTTCAAATTGTAAAATTAGAATTATTAAAATTATCACCCTGAAAAGCATAAGCAGCAATTTGTGTAACGTTACTACCGATAATTAATCTTTCGTTTAAATTGATGCAACGAGCAAATGCATATGATCCAATTGTATGAACATTATTTCCGATTGTTAATGATCCTGTCAATAATAAATTAGAATGATCGGCGTCAATATAAAATGCATTTTCATCAATTTGGACCAAATCATATAATTTATCATTCCAGCGAATTACATCCGGAATGACTAAATTATTTGCTGTATAAAGGTTATCGACACTTTTATGTAACGAAGCAGTTCCATATGATGAACGATTTTCTGGTTCACTTAAAACGTTAATTTCTAAACTGCCAGAAATATATCCTTTTCAATCGGTTCCTGTACTATTACCAATCACCGCATAACGATCAAACCGAAGCGAAAAACCGATTAGAAAACCAGCAAATAACACACAAATTAAATATAACAAGCCAGTTAATTTTTGTCGGCGATTTAAATGTAATTGATATTTCATATATCGATAGCATTTATATTATAAATGATTTAGTAACGACATTGATAACTAGGCGGGTTGTCAATTTTGAGCAAGACCATGCGATTTTAAAAATCCGCAAATTGTTGTTGAAGATAAATTGCTGTTGATTGAACTGACATATCCGTTGTTTTTAGCTGCTGTAAAATCCCTGACCCTCAATTAGTTGGTAACAAAGTTCAACCATCACAAATAATTTCATTTAATGAACCAGTCATTGCAAATGCATTATCTTCGACTACGATATCTTCACAAAATGTTAATCGCTCAAACTTGTTTCCAATAAATGCGCCTTCACCAACATTAATATTTTTTCAAATTGTAAAATTTTCATTATTAAAATTACCACTTCAAAAAGCACAATATTCGATTTGCACAACATTATTGCCAAGAATTAGTTTTCCATTTAAATCGGAGCATAAAGCAAATGCATACTGTTCAATTGTGTGAACATTATTTCCGATTGTTAATGATCCAGTTAATAATGAATTAAAATGATCGGTATCTATATAAAATGCATTATCATCAATTTGGACCAAATCATAAAATTTATTATTTTTGCGAATTACATCCGGAATGACTAAATTA
>JAITFD010000041.1 GCA_031281575.1 Mycoplasmataceae bacterium
TGGCAAAATAATAAATTAATGATCCTAAACCGCTAAAAATCACTAGTGAGCCAAGGATCACTAATAATGTATGTAGTTTTGTTCATCCGCGTGAATGAATGCGCGGAGAACGTTTACGACCTCAACCGCATTGAATATGATTTTGATAGTATTTAGCCGAATATTTGTGCGTCATATAATTAATAATTATATAGATATTATATTTGATTCACAAAAAATATTATAAGATAAGAAATATTCATTAAATCGCTATTAATATAAACCATAAAAATGTAAATAGTATATAATAAAGATAATAAATCCTTGGTTTAATGAATAAAGTGATTTATTCTTTTAAGGATTATGAAATTTAGCGATTTACAAATTAACAAAGCGATCTTAACTGCGATTAATGACGCAAAGTATGAAAACATGACAGATGTACAAGAACATGTTATTCCATTGTTTTTAGCTGGTAAGGATTTATTAATTAAAGCACCAACTGGAACAGGGAAAACGGCGGCATTTGTTGTTCCTTCACTAGAAAAACTTGATCCCGAGTCAAGCAACATTCAAGTTTTAGTATTAGCACCAACTCGCGAATTAGTTAATCAAATTGCTGTTGAATATAAAAAACTAGCGGCAAATTTACCGCATGCAAAAATATTAGCAATCTATGGTGGTCAAAATATTAGCACTCAATTAAAATTGCTAAAAGATAAACAACAAATTATTGTTTCGACCCCAGGAAGATTACTTGATCATTTAGAACGCCGAACAATTAATTTGTCGCATATTAAAACCGTAATCTTAGATGAAGCTGATGAAATGTTAAATATGGGTTTTATTCGTGATATCGAAAAGATCTTACGCCAAATTACACATCAGCATCAAACCGTTTTATATTCAGCAACATTTAATAAGGGCGTATATGAAATTTCAAATAAATTCCAAACTAATCGTGAAGTATTTGAAACCAAAGAAGATCAAACATTACAACCAAAAATTGAACAATTCTTTGTCAAGATTAACGAAAAAAATAAATTAGATTTTGTAATTAAATTATTAAAAAATCATCAATACCAATACGCGGTGATTTTTTCAAATATGAAACATAAAGCACGACGATTGGCTGAATCATTAACCCATAACGGTTTACCAAGTAGTTCAATTCAAAGTAATTTAAGTCAAAATGCACGTGATCATGTAATGAAAGAATTCCGTGCTGGTAAATTTCGAATTCTTGTCGCAACCGATGTGGCGGCACGAGGAATCGATGTTAAAGGTGTCGAATTAGTAATTAACTACGACATGCCACGCGATATTGCATATTATGTACATCGAATTGGTCGAACTGCACGTAATCAAACCAGCGGTATTGCTTATACGTTATTAAATAGTTCGGTCAACTTTAATATTCGTAAAATTGAAGAAATTACCAAACAAAAAATTAAAGAACATTTAGTTCAAGAATACGAATTTGAAGAAGAAAAAGAAGAACGTTTTGGTCATGGACGACAACAACGGTCTGGTGGTGGAAACCGTCATTTCGGGCATGGACGAAATTTCCGCAGTAACGACCATCGACCGCGCTTTGAAAATCGTGATCATCACGAAAATGATCAAGAAAAAACACATTCGGAACATCATGATCACCAAGAAGGTGGACAAGAAAAAAAATCATTTGGTGGTGGTTTTCATCGATCAAATAATTATCATTCCGAACATCGACCATATTTCAAACGACGTGATTACCATGGCGAGCAAAAACACGACGGTGATAACAAAAGCGAAGGTGGAACTGGTGGTGGTGAACACCATTTTAAACGTCGTTCGTTTAATAATCGACCAAGTTTCAATCGTAATTCAAGATTTTCAAAACGTCGTAGTGGTGGATCGAATTATAGTGGATTTTCTAAACCAAAGAATTAATTGGGAGCGTAATGTTCAATTACATCATTGTAATCAACAATTAACATTTTGCACACATCACTTCACGTTTTATAAATTGTTTTAAATGCCGCTTCCGATACTTTTTGCAATAATTGGGGTTGATCAATAATTGTTTTAATTCTTTTTGCAAAGGCAATCGGATCATTTTCACACAAAAAACCGTTAACATTATCGATAATTTCTCCCGCTGTTCCTGTGTCTTTTATTGCCAATATTGGTGTTTTATTACAGGCATTTTCCACAACGGTTAGTGATGCACAATCATATTCGGAAGGAAAAATGGATAAATTAGCCCGCAAAAATATTTTTTGTAAAAAAATCCGATCCGTAATTTTACCCGTAAAAATTACATGCTTGCCTAAGAACGCTAAATTATCACGAAATCAATCTGCTTGTGCTCCATCGCCAATGACAATGAAAACAAAATCAACATTGTATTTAATAAATTCTTTAAATAAAGCAACGTAGAATTTTAGATTTTTATTCCAAACGATCCGAAAGCAACAAGTAAAAACAAGTGTATTTGGATGAATATGAAATCGTGCATTAACTTCGTCAATTGCACTTTGTTCATTTTGCAATGGGACCATTTCGGTACAATTGGGAATAATTTTACCAGTCAGATTTGGTATTTTAAATATGCTACGATTGTATAACAGTGTATGCTCGTTGGGAAAATAAATTCGATCAACATTTTTAATTACTTGTTTTAATTTTCATAAAAAAATCTTAGTGATAATTTTACTTTTAGTTGTTCTTAATAAGTCAGAATCAAACTTTGTATGCATTGTTAAAACAACGGGAATATGATGCTTTTTCGCATAACGCATCAATAATTTTCCGGCATTGAATGGTGTATGAATATGAATAATATCCGGTTTAAATGCATCAAGTTTTTTCGCAAAACGATGATTTCACGGTAAAACATACGGATAATCACCAGTAAATCATAATCAATTTCATGCGCGCAATTTAATAATTTGGTAACCATCAGGTGTAATATTTTGATGCGGAATACGCGGAATTACTAACGCAATATCATTCGTGTTTTTTAATTGTTCAGTATAATTTTTGATCACGACTGCAACGCCATCAATAATCGGAAAATATGAGTCTGATGAATAAACAATTTTTAAACGTTTATATTCCATCTTATATATATTATATAAAGTAATTTTAATTAAAAGATTATAATAAAATTATAGCAATGATGCATTCAGAAAAGCCAAAAAATACATATTGAAAATTAATAAATATCTTGATCTTTTTTTGTTGTTCATTTTTTTTACTTAATTTTTATAACACAGTTAATCAGAATGACGGATCAAAACAAACTCTGCACGATAATGTACAAATTGCGGCATGATGTGAAGATGTTCCCATTACGCAAAATTTTGTTTTAGAGTCACAAACTGTTTATAATGTGATCACTTGATTCCAAGATCAATACTTAGATAATTCCTATGAATTAGAACGTTTTAATGCTTATTACCAAGGAAACTTAATTATTGATCGAACACAAACATTAGCTGCGGCCGGAATCCTTCCTAACTCAACATTAACAATTTCGTATGAATTCTTATTTCACGTTAAACTTGATCAGGAATACGAACTGCATTTTGATACATATCGCGATTGAAATGACACCTTTGAAATGTTATTATTGCGGAATGAATTCCTCCCGGATGATTTTAAGGAATATGAATTCTTTCTTAATGCTGATAAAATCAACTTTAACGATTTAGTTCGCGATTTACCTTTTACTGATGGCATGTTGATTACATCAACATACATTAGTGCGATTGATGTTCCTTGATCAGCAATTATTCTTTGAAGTATTCTTGGGGTTGGAATTTTAATTGCGATCATTATCTTCTTTCATCATCGCACCAAAGAAGATCAAGCTGATTTTAAAGAATATCTAATAGAATAGTATCTAAAACATTCACATTCTCAGCGCATAGATGATGGTTAACGATTTTAATATGCTGTAATTTTTTTTGATAAAATCGATATGCATCGTGATTTTTTTTAATGCGCAGATCAATCCCATCAATCAAGCGTAAACCCATCATTAAAATTTGAAAGTAATAATCTTTTATTGATAAATACTCACTTTTCATTTTTCATTGGTTTCACGATCCTTCATTAACATAATAATGGCGTTTCTCTAATCCATATGCACCTCAACCAATCCCATATCATTCATTAGTTTGTCAATAAGCTAAATTATGTTGTGATTGATATTGTTTATCGGTACATCAATTGCTTACTTCATAACGCATAAATCCATACTTAGCTAATGTTTTAATAATATATTTAAATTGCGCTTCGATTAATGACTCATTTAAAACATAATTGGTTTGCTTTAATTGACTGTTTTTTAATTCAAGTGCATAAAAAGATAAATGTTTGATTGCGTTGGTCTTCGCAAACAAAATCCCTTTTAATATTTGTTTGTTTGTTAAATCGTTAAAACCATAGATAAAATCTAGACTAATATTTTTAATTTGGTGAGATTGTAAAATTTTAACCGCTTTAACAACCGTTTGCGTTGTATGATTGCGCCCATATTTATGCAGAAGCTGATCGTCCCATATTTGGGTGCCCAATGAAACACGATTAATGCCAATCTTTTTAAAAATCGCAACTTGTTCATCGCTAATAAATTCCGGATTACATTCAATTGTAAATTCGGTTTTATGATCAATTAAATTTTTTACACTTTTACCTAATTCGGTTAATTGAGCGAAATTTAATGCGTTTGGTGTACCACCGCCTAAATAAATGGTTTTAAGCTTGTTTTTAATATGCTTTGATTTAATTTCTTGTTTAATTAATTGCAAATATTGATCAACGTGCTTTGGGTCATAATGAATCCGTAAAAAATCGCAATATTGACAAAACTGATGACAAAACGGCAAATGGATATATAGGTGTTTAATTGCCATGTAAAAATTGCTTAACTTGTTCAAGAATATCATCTCTGTTATCTTGTCAAAAATAAATTGCGTCGGGATAATGGTGCTTATTTCATGTTTGTTGACGCTTAGCATAATTCCGTGTTTTCTGAGCAATTTTTGCAACATCAGGTTCAATTCCTTCGTGCAGCGCTTGAAGAATTTCCCGATAACCGATTGCTTTAAAGGCATTAAGATTACATAATTGTTCGTAAGGATATTGTTCCAATAAATGTTTTATTTCATCAACTCACCCTTGTTTAAACATCTTTTCCACATTATGATTAATTTGCTCGTATAATTCACTGCGTGAATGATAATCACAAACAATCACTAAATATTGCAACGATGATTGGGAACGTTTTGTTAATTGATGTCCGCCCATTAATAACTGCAGGGCACGAATTAAGCGCGAACGATTGTTGCTTGTGATTTTTTGGGCACGAAGCGGATCAAGCACGGATAATTTAGCGAACAATTCTTCATTTGATAATTCGGTGAACTGCTCATTCCGTTTCGCAAAATTTAAATCATATTGATAAATTAATGCATCAACATATAAATTACTGCCACCAACAATAATTGGTAATTGTTTTTTGTTTAATAAATCAAGTAGCAATTGTTGCGTATAAGTTTGAAAGTGCTTAATACTTCATTCAGCAAAAATCGAAATACAGTCATTATTATAAATCGGCACTGGTTTTAATTGGTTTGCATCGGTTTTATTTGTCCCAATTTTAATTTCCTGATAAACCTGAAAAGCATCAGCGTTAATAATTGCCCCATTAAATTTTCGGGCAATAACCGTGGCTAATTGTGTTTTATGTGACCCGGTGGGACCCACAAGCACAATCGCTTTATTTTGCATGCTTAATTAATAATGACGGTTGATCCATTTCAGATGGAATAGCAATTTTTAAATAATCAAGGATGGTTGGAGCAATATTTGCTAATGCACCAGTTTTTGCTAACTTAACTTTTTCATCGGTAACAATTAATGGAACTGGATTAATCGTATGGGCAGTAAATGGTTTATTCTTATCATCAAGTAAGCATTCAACATTACCGTGATCAGCACAAATGAATAAAGTCATATTATGCTTTTGTGCAGCTTCATAAATTTTGCCAATTGCGGCGTCAACCGTTTCCACGGCTTTAATTGAAGCATTAATATTCGCGGTATGACCAACCATATCACCATTGGGATAATTGGCAATGATTACATCAAATTTGGGAATTTCTTCAATAATTTTATCGGTTAATTCTTCCGCGGACATTTCCGGTTGTAAATCGTATGTCGCAACCTTTGGCGAAGGAATGATGATTTTCTTTTCCCCATCATAAGTTAATTCTTTTCCGCCGTCAAAGAAGAAAGTAACATGCGCATATTTTTCCGTTTCACTAATCCGTAATTGGGTAAGATGATGTTTCGCTAGAACTTCGCCAAATACATTAAGGTAATCAATTGGTGGATAGGCAACAGCTGATGGTTCAATGCCTTCATAATTCATCATCGTTACATAAAATAAATTTTTTCGACGGAATGGCGGTTGATAATCATAATATTTTGAACCAAAGATTAAATGGGAAATTTGGCGAGCACGATCGGGACGAAAATTAACATTGATCACCGCATCATGATCTTGAATTGTTACTTCCTTAATTTTTTTTGCAACATTAATTGCTGGTTCAATAAACTCATCACCCTTAATTCCGGCGGCGAATTGTTGTTCAAGATAAACGTGGGGATCTAAGAACGCATTAATTTCTCCTTCGCCAATTAATGCATCATATGCTTTCATGCTCCGATCCCAATTTTTATCCCGATCCATCGCATAATATCGCGAAATAATGGTACCAATGCTACCATTTTTACTATGATTTATTAAACGTGAAATCCGGGGTAAAAAACTTTTACCAAAAGAAATTGGAGGCGTATCTCGTCCATCAGTAAAACAATGAACAACGAATGGAATTTTTTTATTAATCGCCAATTTAATTAATGCTTCAATATGTTGCATTGATGAATGAATTCCTCCATCCGATACCAAGCCCATAATATGTAATTTACTATGATGTTTTAAAACATGATCAAATGCTTGATTGAACGCCGGATTATCTTTAAATTTGTTTTCTTTGATGTCTTTATCGATAATTGATAATCCAGTATAAATAATCCGTCCAGCCCCTAAATTCAAATGCCCAACTTCCGAATTCCCCATTTGTCCTTTGGGTAATCCAACCGCTTGTTCAGAAGCTTTAATTTGGATGTGCGGATATTTTTTAATTAAGGCATCTAAATTGGGGTGCTTGGCTAAAGTATAAGCATTTCCTTTGCTTGGACTAGCAACGCCAACACCGTCCATAATAATTAATCCAACTTTTTGATTTGGCATACTACTTATATTATATTTAATAATATAAATCTTAAACTAATTCAATGATTGCTTCAGTTGTTCGATCACCTTTACGTGTTTGTAAACGCAAAACCCGTGTGTATCCACCTTGACGCTTATTATATTTTTTACCAATTTCTAAGATTTTTTTTGTCAATGTTTGTTTTGTATCTTTTTTCGTTGGTAAAATAATTGCATCAATTGCCCGAATTGCGGCTAATGATCCAGATTTTGCTAAGGTCACAATTCGATCCACGTGTTTTTGTGTTTCTTTTGCTTTTGTAAAAGTTGTGACAATTTTTCCATAAGAAAAAATATCCGAAACTTGGTGGCGAATAACCATTTTGCGTCAAGCGCTGGTTTTACCGGGTTTGTTAACAAATGACATAATTAATTAAAAGCGAAATTACGTTTTCTTAATTTCGTAACCACGTGTTTTTAAAACCTTCATAATTTCGTATAACGATTTTTTACCTAAGTTTTTAATACTAGCGATTTGTTCACGATTCATGTTTAAAATTTCTTGAACAGTTTTAATTCCTTGACGAACTAAACAGTTATATGATCGGGTTGTTAAATTTAAATCGGTGATTGGTGTTGATAATGTTGAAATTGAAGCAACACTTGGACTGCTGGCTTGTTCAATTGCTGACATCACTTGTAAACCACTGGCGATTGATCCCAAATCCACAAAAACATTCAAGTGTTCAACTAAAATTTTAGCAGCTAATGAAATTGCTTCAATCGGTGTAATTGAACCATCAGTGGCAATGGCGATTTTAAGTTCATCACATGTGCTTTCTTTGGTTGCTTTTTGTTCTTCAACTGAATATGCCACGTGAACGATTGGTGAATAATTTGAATCAGTTGGAATAATTTCTAATGAATTGATTAATTCACGATTTTGAATAAATGAAACAAATCCTCGACCACGATTCGCATAAATGTCAATTTCTAATTTCGAATTATCATTTTGACATGATGCAATATATAGATCTTTATTAATGATTTCAAAACCTGATGGTAATTCAATATCCTTAGCCGTAATTACCCCTTTACCAGTATGTGATAATTTTAAAACTGGTCAGTTTTCTAATTTTCGATTGGCTAATTCATCATCACTATAAGCGTTTTCATCAATTCGTAACGCTAAATTTTTTAAATTTAAGATAACTGTGATTGCGTCTTCTTTAACACCGTTGATTGGTTCAAATTCATGCTTAACGCCTTTGATCTTTACCGCAAACATGGCAGAGCCTGGGATGTTTGACAATAAAACCCGACGTAGGGCATTACCTAATGTGATACCAAAACCTTTTTCAAGATTTTTAATGGTAAAAGTTACTTTGTTAGTGGTTGATTCGGTTTGTGAGATATTTAATTTATTGAATTTTTTCATGTTTATCGGGGTTTTTTTGGTGGCTTACAGCCGTTGTGGGGAATTGGTGTGGCATCGACAAGGGAGGTGACATTGAGGCCGGCGGCCTGAATTGCCCGCATCGCCGTGTCTTTTCCCTGGCCGGTTCCATTCACTTTGATGACGACCTCCTTAATTCCGAGTGCGATTGCTTGTTTAGCTGCTTCGGTGGCGGCTAGTCCGGCGGCATATGGGGTCGATTTCTTTGTTCCCTTATATCCGATCTTACCCGCGGATGCTCACGTTAGTGCTTGTCCGGCTTCATCGGTAATCGTGACAATCGTATTATTAACTGTTGAATGGATATGTACGATTCCACTTGAACTCGTTAGTTTCTTTTTTTTCTTTTTCGGTTTTGCTTTTCCGGCAACTTTCGTTGCTTTTGCATTTTTCTTTTCGCTTGCCATATTACCTCCTTAATTACTATTTAGTCTCCACCTTTTTATTAGCAACAGTTTTACGTGGTCCTTTACGTGTTCGTGCATTAGTTTTTGTTCGTTGTCCTCGGACAGGTAATCCACGACGGTGACGTAAGCCACGATATGTGCCGATTTCCATTAATCGTTTAATGTTCATTGCAATTTCACGACGTAAATCTCCTTCAATTTTATATTGCGATGCAACTTCCCGAATGGCGGCTAATTCTTTATCATCGAGTTCACTTGTGCGTTTTTCAGGATCAACTTTTGCTTCTTTAACAATTTTTTTTGCTGATGGAATACCAATACCATAAATATATGCTAATGCATAAGGGATCTTTTTGTTATTGGGGATATCTACTCCAAGTATACGTGCCATTAATTATTATCCTTGTCTTTGTTTATGTTTAGGATTTTTGCAAATTACTGCAACTCGTCCACGACGACGAATTAACTTACAATCCTTACAAATCGGCTTGACAGATGCTCGAACCTTCATTTAATCGTATTTATATTATATATTATTATATAATAGTTTTCCATAATAATTGCTTTTTTCCCAAAAATATGCGAATTATGAGCAATATATTTTGTTAATTACATACTATAGTATAAATAATTTGATACGCAATTTTCAATTGAATATCAACATATAATTAATATAAGATGATTACGCTGATCTGAGCAGAAGATGAAAATCACGGCATTGGTTTACAAAATCACCTGCCATGACACATTCACGAAGAAATGCAACATTTCCGCAAAACAACATTAAATAAAATTGTGGTTATGGGTCGGAAAACCTATGATTCAATTGGCCAACCATTACCGAAACGAACCAACATTGTTTTGACGAATGACCGGAATTTACGGATTGATGGTGTAATCATTTATCATGATGCTTTGCAATTAAAACAAGATTATGCGAATCGTGATCTTTATATTATTGGTGGTAAATCGATTTATAATTATTTTATGCATGATGCTGATCAATTAATCGTTAGTAAAATTCCTGGGAATTTTCATTGTGACACTTTTATGGATCCAATCGATTTAACATCATTTAAACTTGATCATACAGTGAAACATGATGGTTTTACGGTTGAATATTATGAGCGAATTGATTAATGCCCATATTTTAACCATTAAATTTAAAGACTTTGACGGTCCGCTTGATGTATTAAGTGAACTTGTCCAAGAGAAAAAAATGGACGTCTTAAAAATTGATATTGTTGATATCATTAATCAATATATTGAATTCGTTAATGAACGGGCAAAAGAAATTGAAATTAATCATGCCATTGAATATTTAAATATGTTGACATATTTGTTACAATTAAAATCAAAGCGCATGTTAATCTTTGATGAAAATTCACCCGATATGGAAAATTTTGAATATGAACGTGATAAATTATTACAACGGATTGTTCAATACAATAAATATAAACGGGTTTGTGAATTTTTACGAAACAAGATGGAACACCGGAATCGTATGTTCAGTAAATTCAACGATGATTCAAATGAAGAAATTATTGAAACGACTGTCTTTGTTGAAAAACTACCCGAAGCAATCGATCAAAATGCTTTAGCTGATCTATGTAATGATTTGATTGAGCGTTACCGTTTTAATTTATTTTCCAAACAAGGGTTACGTTTGAAACATATTTCACCCCAATATGTTAAAAACATTTTTTTGGACTATTTAAAAGTGCATAAAAAATCAACGATGCATGATTATTTAAAAACTGTAGATAAAAAGGAATTAAATATTGCTTTCTATGTCGTGTTATTTAGTGTTATTCTTGACCTATGCCGGTTTGCTGTTATTCTTATTGAACAAGATGGCCACCATAATGTTGTGGTGGAAATTATTGAATAACTAGTCGTCTCAATCTCAACTATTGTAACTGGCAAGTAAATTACCACGTTCATCATCATCTAAATAATTTTGACTACTTGTATTAAGTGCGGCAAATGTTGCTTCATTCATTCCGGCTGATGCATCAAATATACTATTTTCATCATAATGATATTTGTTGTTTCATGAATCGTTATTTGGATCGTAGTTTTCACCTAATGTAGTTTTATTTTTTTGGACATTATCATCAATAATATGTGATGTTTTATCAAATTGAGTTTGCGCGCTTAAATAATCCGGGTTGGTTGTATCATTTTGATGATCTCACAAATACGATTGGGCTTGTTGCCGCGCACGATAAACTTGCTCTGGCCGTGTTTCATCAAATGCCGGAGGTTCTTTTGGATCATAACCACTTTCTTTGGTCGGGAAATACATTTGCGTACGCGCATCAGTCGCGGCTAATCCATGCACCGGCATATTTGGTACTGCGTTATGTGCTGCTTGACCAGGCGTTGGTTTAAATTCTTGCGAGTGATCTTGCATATATTTAAGTCGCTCGTCAAGGGTTCGGCCATGGCCATGTAGTTTCGGATGTTGTGTCCCCATTTCGGGCATTCCTAAATGCAAGGCATTATCCGAAACAACTTTCCGTTCGCCGTTCTTACCGATTGTTAAAAATTTACCACCAGCTAAAGCGGTTGATGCTTCGGCTTCGTTTCCGGCCGCACGTTCCGTGTCCATCAATTCCTTCATTGCCCGTAATTTTTTGGAATCTTCCCGGCCCCGTCAATATTGTCGGGAATCAACCACGTATTTAAAATTATCACGCGTACCTTGAAAAGTCATGCGATCCCACATGAAGCCAGACGCATCACTCAATTCCTTTCGCATTGCGGTTTGGAAGTTTTTTCCTTCCGTCAATGCAAATGATTTTTGGACTTTAAATGTATCGTGTGAAACACCGTAAATATCAGCGGTGATTGATTGTACGGTTGTGAATGCTGTTTGATAACCAATTTCAATCACAAATAACATGCAGACCGTTGAACCAATCGCATACACCATCCCGAATGTATAATCCGGAAAGGCGTTCTTAACTGGGTCAGTAAAAATCGGAATTATCGCACTAACTAATTCAAAAATTAAATATAAAAAAATGATGGATAATCACCGACCAATAATCTGCAGATATCAACTCTTTGCTTCATTCCCGTGTTTGATTCCGTTGGCTAAATACAACCAACCAAGCATTCACGAAATAATTAAATAAAATACCCGTTCAATTGCCGTTCGGGTAAATTGATAAATAATTAAGACCATTCCTCAACAACCATAGCAAGCTAAAACAGCCGAAACCAAATCCATATTATCAAACGGTGTCGCTTTATCGACAGTAATTTCCCGATTTCATTTTCACCCATCGTCTTTGGTTAATAATGAGTAAAGCAATTCACACGTTGTGTCGGGACCGCGAATCGACATTGCTACATAAATATTCCGTGATGCACGATATAACGAATATACATCATCTTGACCGTTTAATAACAAATTAAGCGATGATTCTTTATCACTCGAAAGAATTTTAAATCACGATGAAGTATGATCGGTATTGGCCACATTAAAATCTTCTAATAAGATACAGAATTTTGATGCAGCTGAACCGTCGGCAGTTGTGGCTTTAAACAACTCATATTCGTCATATGCCGTTCCGGGACGGAATAATGTATCAACGTTGCTAGAAAATGCTTTAAGCATTTCTTGTAAATTGGCCAAATCATACAAGGCCAATTTAATATCTTGGGCATCGCCTTCATAAATATAGGTTCCGGGCGTTAAGGTATTAACAATATTGTAACAAGTTGTATAGTTCGTGTCAAATTGCGAACCAAAATATTCGGCAATTGGCTCTAATTGATGTTGCATCCTTCCGACAAGGCGCATGAAATGTGCATACTCTTCCTTTGAATTAAATGATGAATAAACGTCATTACAATTAGTACTTAAACTCCGGAATGTATCTTGGATATTTTGGCCAGCAGTAATTCCCGTCAGATCACCGTGAATGAGCTGATAAATTAAGGCAAACTGGGAGGAACCAGTCCCGATTCCTTCTCCTCCGGTGGCAAAATTCTTCAAGTCATTAATCTGGGAGGAATTAAATGGGGCATTAATTTCGGGATTGAAAAACATTTCCATAATCGTAACAATAATTGAATCCATAAATGATAAAATAAATGGTGTTAAGACCAATGCAACAGTCATCAATAACGGTCACTTTAAATAAAAAAAACGGCGGACTTGGCCACCGGTTGGATTACCGTCATCATCAACGGCGTTTTTTTCACTAAAAGTATAAAGAAAATAAATAAAAAATAAAACAAGGGAGATCACAAAAATATACATAATTGCCATTCCCATTGGTGATCCCCAATTGAATTGGAAACT
>JAITFD010000042.1 GCA_031281575.1 Mycoplasmataceae bacterium
TGGCAAAATAATAAATTAATGATCCTAAACCGCTAAAAATCACTAGTGAGCCAAGGATCACTAATAATGTATGTAGTTTTGTTCATCCGCGTGAATGAATGCGCGGAGAACGTTTACGAACTCAGCCGCGTTGAATATGGTTTTGATAGTATTTAGCTGAATATTTGCGCATAATATAATTAATAATTATATGAATATTATATATAATAATAATATACAATAAGTAATTCATGGTTAAAATACGCTTAACACGATTGGGAAAACATAATGCACCATTCTATCGAGTTGTTGTTGTTGACTCACGTGATAAACGTGACGGAGCATATTTAGAACTATTGGGGACATTTAATCCAATTCTGAAAAATACGAAAAATCCTAGCGAAAAAATTAATTTTAAAACTGAACGTTTAATTGTTTGATTAAATAAAGGCGCACAACCAACTGAAACGGTATTAAACTTTTTAAAACAAAAGGGAATTTGAAAAGCCTATTTAGATAGTAAGAAAAAACCAGCAAAGAAAAAAGCAAAACGTAAATTGTCCGCAAAACGTAAATTAGTCAAGAAAGAAAAAAAACATCGACCAAAAAAGGCCAAAAAACCAGTTCCTAATCAATTACCACCAAGCGAATCAAGCAATCAATAATTTTTGATGAAGATTACCATTTTAACATTATTTTCCGACATCTTCAGTCAATTTCGCCAATATTCCATTATTAATCGCATGGTTAAAAAAAATAATTTAACAATGGAAGTTGTTGATTTACGGGAATTTGGTAAAGGTAAGCGCAAAGATGTTGATGATTACCAATATGGTGGTGGGCCGGGCATGGTTATTCGTGTTGAACCAATTGTGCAAGCAATTCGGAAGTATCAAACTAAAAATACAAAAATCATTTTACTTAGTCCACAAGGAAAACAATTTACCCAAACAATTGCCAAACGTTGATCAAAGGTTAAACATTTAATGTTGATTTGTGGTCATTATGAAGGGATTGATGAACGGATTAATCATTATGTTGATGAAATTATTTCGATTGGCGATTATATTTTAACGGGGGGTGAAATTCCGGCCATGGTGATTATTGAAGCGGTTGGCCGTTTGCTTGATAATTCGATTAGTCGCGATAGTTTAGCTTGTGAATCGTTTGATGATCATTTACTTGATTATCCAATTTATACAAAACCAATCGAGTTTGAAGGACACCGTGTTCCTGCGGTATTATTAAGTGGTGATCATCAAAAAATTCAAGCCTATCGGAAAACAATGCAGATCAAAAAAACGAAACAATTACGGCCGGATTTATATAATATATATAATAAACATAAGTAGTTATGGGATCAGGTATTAAAAAAATTAATAAACAAGCAATTATTAATAAAATCGAAAGCACACAAATTCGGACTGATTTACCAGCCTTTGGTGTGGGAGATACAATTGCGGTTAGTTTTAAAGTAATTGAAGGTGTGAAAACCCGAATTCAACGTTTAGAAGGTGTTGTGATTAAAATTCGTGGGGGTGGCTTAAATAAGAATTTCATTTTACGACGGGAAACAAATGGAATCGGTAATGAAATTACTTATAACTTAAATTCGCCATTAATTGTTAAAATTGATGTATTGAAAAAAGGAAAAGTGCGTCGGGCATTTATTTCTTATATGCGTGAACGTAGTGGTAAATCAGCACGAATTAAATCAAGTATCGGTAGTAATTAATTTCGTAATTTATGTCAACAAAAAAAACAATTAACGGAATTTCACTTTTTGCGAATGTCGGAATTGACGAAATATATTTTAAAAGAAATAATATAAATATTGTTGCAGCAAATGAATTAATAAAAGAAAGATGTGATTTTTATAAAACAATTTTTCCAAAAACAGAAATGGTATGTGGCGATATAACAACAAAAAAAGTTTTTGATAAACTTATATATATATATATATATATAGGAAATGTAAATTTTTAATAGCAACTCCTCCATGTCAAGGGATGTCTATTGCTGGCAAAATGAATGAAAATGACATTCGAAATAAATTAATTATCTATGTCATAAGATTTATCGAAAAAGTTAGGCCGGAAAATATTATAATAGAAAATGTACCAACTATTTTAAAATTCAGTATATTAATCGGTAAAAAAAGAATAAAGATTATTGATTTAATTAAAAAAAGATTAGAAAAAATTGGATATATTATAAATTACGGAGTTAAGAATGCAGCAGATTATCGCACTCCACAAAATAGAAAACGAGCTATTTTTTTAATTTCAAGAATTAAAAAATGAGAATTCCCAAAAACTAATAAAAAAATAAATGTAAGAAAAGCGATTGGAAATCTTCCGTCACTCGAAAGTGGCCAAACATCTACTATACACAGATTTCATTATGCAAAAGAGCATAATCAAAAACATATACTATGAATGAAAAATACACCTACCGGAGAATCTGCTCATACAAATAAAAAATATTTTCCAGAAAAAAATGGTAAAAAAATAAAAGGTTTCTCAACAACATATAAGCGCATAAAATGAAATGATCCAGCACCAACTATTACTATGTGTAACGGAGCAATAAGTTCGCAGAATAATGTACACCCGGGTAGAAAACTTCCAAACGGAACATATTCAGATGCACGTGTATTAACGATTTATGAATTGATGCTTTTAACTGGAATTCCGAAAAATTGAAATGTTCCAAAATGAGCGACCGATGGACTAATTCGTAAAGTCATTGGAGAATCTTTTCCGCCAAAATTTGCTGAATGCATGTTAGAAACAATGCCAAAGAAAAATGCATAGAAGAATACTCGGAAAAAAATTTAAGTGACAAGCACCTGGAAATTCAAAAATTTTTGATTCTGATTTTTGAGAAAAATCCGGTGTAAATACAATAGTTAGAGATCGAACAATATGGACATTGCTATTTATTCGCGAAAATTGTCCAGATACAACAGTTATTAAAAAAGAATTATCAAAATATTTAGAAAAAAATATTGATGAATTTAAGATTAATAAATCTTATATTATTCATTTTATTAAACCGTTAATTTTTTTTGGCTTAGTAGATGAAATCACTGTTGAGAGAAATCAAAAAAAATATATTTTGACAACAAATGGACGGATTTTTTTAGAAGACTACGAAAAAAAAGAAAAAGAAAAATGTAATTATCACTTTTTAATGTGTTTATTAATGGTAAAATATCCAAATATCGCCACAAATAGAACAAATACTCCTATGCTGTACCCGTTTCGGATTATTTTTTGGCTAATCAATAAATATAACGGATTAAGTTCGGATGATTTCAAAAAATGAATTCCATTTATAAATAATAAAAATGATTTAGAACGGCACGATGATGAAGTTGAATATTCAAAATTCCACACATGAGTAATTAATTCATTAGTTGATATTAAAATTTTATCAAGAATAAATGGGATTTATAATTTTTATAATGATGAAATTAAAAATTTAATTATGGAAACGGAATATATTTCGTGCGTTTCATTGCTTTTTCACAATACAGCATGCGACTATGAAAAAAACAAACGTGTTGATTTTTCCGAAGAATCAAAAATTCTTGCCAAAAAAATGAGTAATTTTTTATGCTCAATTAACAAAGAAGATAGAACTTTTAAAATATATGATAAAAACGATCATGAACAAAATTTTTTACATGTTCATCATGTGATACCAGCATCAATGCAAAAAAGTTTTCCAGGTGTTGATTTGGCATCAATCGATAATGCGATCGCTCTGTGTCCTTATTGTCATGAACTAATTCATAGAGCAATACCAGAAGAAAGATTTAAAATTATTTGTATTATGCATGAAATAAAAAAAGATTTTTTATCAAAATTAAAAATTAGTCCGTATGAGTTATTACAAATTTACCAAAATTTATAATTCAATATTAATTATAATTATAATTAACATGGAAGAGCGGAAGATTAATTGGTTTCCTGGCCACATGAAAAAGGCCACAAGTGACCTAAAAAAAATCAAACATTTAGATTTAATCATTGAAGTGGTCGATGCCCGGGCAATTAAAAGTAGTAGTAATCCGGAGCTAACACAATTATTTAAGCAATTGCCAAAAGTACGAGTTGCCTTAAAAAAAGATTTGGCTGATTTAAGCACAATCGATCAAAGCCAAGTCGATTTAATTGGTTCAATTCACGAGCATGAGTTACGGAAAAAAATTATTCAAAAGATGGATGAAATTTTAGCCAATAAAATTAATACATTAAAAAAGAAAGGCTTAGTTGCACCACAATTATATGTCTTAGTTGTGGGGATTAGTAATGTCGGCAAGTCAAGTTTAATTAAATGTTTGAAACAACACGGAAAGATTATTGTCGAAAATCGACCCGGTGTCACGAAGCATCAGCAATTAATTAAAATCAATGAGCGTTATTTTTTATATGATACACCCGGAATCATGATGAAAAAAATTAGTAGTATCACCGAAGGTTATATCCTTGGTTTAATTAATACGATTAATCCAGCGGTATTACCGATGGAAGATGTTTTGAATTTTGCTTGAAATTATTTAACGCAGCATTATTTGCCACAACTGATCAAATACTATCATCCATCAATTCAAACAATGGACTTGAACGCTTTCATCCATTATTTACAAACAAAGCACCATTTGCCAACTAGCAAACGCGCATATGATTTTTGATTTAACGAATTAATTAATGGGAAAATTGGGAAGGTTAATTATGAGCAAAATTAAGGCGCATGATCGTTATCAATACGAAAATGCCGCAGCGGCTGAAGGTTATAAAACCGTTGCGGGGTTGGATGAAGCTGGCAGAGGTAGTTTAGCGGGACCAATTTGTGTCGCCATTTGTATTTTACCAAAAAATTATCGGAATGATGAGATTAATGATTCGAAACTGTTAAGTCCGAGCAAACGTGAACAATTATTACCAATCATTCAAAAAAATGCCGTTTACTACGATTGAGAATTAGTTGATAGTAAAATCGTGGACCAATTAAATCCGAAAGAAAGTACTAAACAAGCAATGCAACAATTAATTAAACGGGCAAAGATTAAACCGGATCTCTGTTTAATTGACGCGGAGATCATTAATGCGGCAGTGCCAACCAAAGCGATTATTAAAGGCGATCAAAAATCGATCACCATTGCCGCAGCTTCAATTATTGCCAAAGTCATTCGGGATCAATTTATGGTGGCGATTGATCAACAATATCCCCAATATTATTTTAAAGAACATAAGGGCTATGGGACCGTAAAGCATTTAAATGCCTTAATGCAACATGGGCCGATTAATGGCTTCCATCGGGCATCTTACGAACCGGTGAAAAACATTATGTTAGCGCGCAAACGTAAACATCATTCTAAAGGGTAAGCGGTTTAGCGATTACTAATCAACCTAAGTTTGCATATAATCTTTGGAATCAACCGTTTGTCCCGATAAAGCCAGTTGGTGGAGTGCTAAATGCCGAGTTATAGTAAACTTTACCATTCCGTAATGATGTGGAAGCGAATGTATTATTAAATGTTCGAACACCACCATCTTGTGGTCAATCACTTAAGTCTAAAACGTTATATGAATTACCAAATACATCAACACCAAAGCTTAGAATTGACGATGGCACAACAATCGTTCGCGGAATAAATTGTTCTGGTGTTGTTTGGAAACCAAGCACGTCTAACGATTGGTTACCTAATCCCGTAATATGACTATTTAAAATTACGCGGTTAATGCGATAATTCTTTCATAACACTTTTTCCGGAATTGTGCTTTGTTGATCGTTGAAAGTGAATGAACCGCTTAATGTTGTTCCATAATCAGCATTAAAGAAGTTGACGCCCAAAACAACACTAAAGCGTTTAACATTACCATCGACCTCAATCCGGTCAAACCACGATGGCACAACTAAGTTATGTGCAACATACATCGCGTGGTGTCCAGCAGCAACATTAAATGTTACGATACTTTCGTCTTCGTTATAAGTTGGCACAATTGATAATTGACCAGAATTATAACCAATTCAATCGGTTCCCGTAATATTACCAGCATATGGTACTTGTTTTGGATAGTCATTATCGTAGTTTGGATTAGTTTTGCTACTATAAGTTGCTGTTCATTCACTACCTAAAGCAAAACGTTGGTATGAAGCACCATAACTTTGTGCTGTTGATAAGTAGATTCAACCGGCGGTTGAATATGATGTCCCGCTGAAAGCATCAGCGCCAATACTAATTGCATTGTATGAGCTAGCACTTAAATTCGTAAGATCAATTCCACTAAATGCAGTATTACGGAAAGCCATAATCCCGATCGTTGAAAGGGTTGATGATAAAACTAATACACCGTTTAACGATGTACAACCATCAAAAGCGCTATTACCGATTGCCACAATGTTATGCAGATCAAAGCTGCCATTAACACTCGCTAATTGGGTTGCACCTTTAAATGCGCTATTACCGATGGCAGTTAAGGCGTCATCAAAAACCACTGATGTATAACCGGTGTTGGCAAAAACTCATTCGTTAATTGTGTTAATTGCGTGCGGAATAACTAATTCACCAGTTAATGAACGACAATTATTAAATGCCGCTTTACCAATTGATGTTAAAGCAGTATTATAAGTTGTAATTCCACCAGTTGTTAAACGAATTCCAAAAGTAACATCATTCATTGCCCCACAATTTTCAAAAGCACTATCGCCAAGAATAATGACGGTTGTTGGAATTACGACTTGACCGCTAATTGATCCACAACCAGCAAAAACGGAATTTGGTAAAGAAGTTAATTTCGAATTAGTGGTTGCAGTTGCACCAGAACCAGTAATCGTTCCGAGGCTTAATGATGGGATTTTACCACAACTACTAAAAGCAAATTCACCTAAATTTTCCACTGAATCTGGAATCGTTAACGCATTTTCAATTGCGGCACATCCGGCAAATGCATAATCACCAATTGCGGTCAATCCCGGATTTAGTGCTGCTCATGCCGCAAAAGTTAAACCAGTTATTTTACTGGCGTTTTTAAATGCATTGGCACCAATTGTGGTAATTGAATTTGGAATTGTAATACTGTTCGTAATTCCACTACAACCAGCAAATGTTGATTCAGCAATCGTTGTTAATACTGATGTTGTTGGGAAAGTTAGATCCGTAATTTTGCTATCATTTTCAAAAGCATGAGCGCCAATGCTAGTTAATGATGCTGGTAAAGTTAATGCTGAATTAAAGCCAGTACAGTTTTTAAATGCACTTGCCCCAATTGTCTTTAAGCTTGTCGCATTGGTTAAATTAATTCTTGTTGATGCTTTAAAATTCAAGAAAGCATTGTCGCCAATTGCGGTTAAATATGAACCGAAAACAACTTCGTTTGGCGAGTTACTACAGCCGGAGAAGGCGGATTGACCAATCGTTTGTAAAGCGGCAGCATAATTGAAATTAACACGAATTGAAACACAATTCTCGAATGCATAATCACCAACTGTTTGTAATGTACTTGGTAAAGCAATTTCACTATAAATACTTGTACAATCTTGGAATGCACCGTCGCCAATTGATGTTAATGCTGAACTTGCATGAATTGTCAATGTAGTTAACGATTTACAATCCGCAAAAGCCGCTTCACCAATTGTTTCAACAGTGTTTGGAATTTCGACCTGGATTAAATTTGTGCTCGTGAATGCATTATCACCAATTTTCGTAATTTTTTGACCTAAATTAATGCTCGTAATATTTCGACAACCGGCAAATGCATAATCACCCACGGCAAGGGCACTATTATTAATTGAGACTGAACCAGTTAAATTCTCGCTATTTTTAAAAATATTGTCGCCTAATAATAATGTATAGGTTTCACCATCATGGCTGATGGTGTCCGGGAAGACTAAGTTATGCGCAACATAATCAACTGCACCACTCGATTCTGATGCTAATGTTGCGACATGATTTTCTTGATCATAAGTAATTGTTGCTGGTCCTAAATCACCACTAACATAACCGATTCAATCGGTTCCTTCATCATTCCCATTATAAGGATTAAATGTTGGGAAGGTATTGAAGGTTGTTGTTCATTTCGTGTGAAGTGGTTGATTGCCGAATAAAGTTGTATTTTGGTAATCAACACCCACGGCACTAGCGGTTCGAATGTATCCACCACCAGCACTAAACTTAAATGCATCAGTTCCAACGGATAAATTCGATGCTCAATTCGCGCTTCATGACGAAATATCAAAAATTGTGACACCAATACAATTACCAAATGCCCGATTACCGATTGATGTTAATGAATTTGGTAGTGTTAAACCGCTTAATGTTGTACAATTTAAAAATGCTTCATTACCAATGGTCACAACAGTAGTCGGAATCGTTAGCACCCCACCAATTTGTTGACAATTACTAAATGCATTGGCACCAATTGCGGTTAAATTATTCGAAAAAGTTACACTATTAATCCCACTACAACCAGCAAAAACATATTCTGGTAATACCGTAATATTATTCGGAATTGTGACATTACCAGTAATGCCCGAACAATCTTGGAAAGCATTGGCACCAATTGATGTTAGTGCTTCTGGTAGAACCACGGAGTTAATTTGATTACAGCCATTGAATGCGGATGCTCCAATGGTCGTTAATGATGCAGGAAATGTCAAAGCCACATTAATTTTAAGACAATTACGGAATGCATCATGACCAATCGTTTGTAAACCTTGCGCAAATATTAATGATAATAAATTACCACAATTTTCAAAAGCGCTTGCCCCAATCGTAGCAAAATAACGAGGTAAAGCTAAGGTCCCAGCCAATGATGTACAATTATAAAATGCACGATCACCAATAACGCTGGTTGTACTAGTGGCTTCTGGATCAGCAAAACTTAAATGGGTAATTCCCCGACACTCTTCAAATGCACTTTCACCAATTATTTGAACTTTGCTGTTAAAAATAATTTCGGAACTAATGGCACGATCATTATAAAAAGCAAAAGCACCAACGTGCGCAACATTTGCACCTAAACTAATTCCAGCCAAATATTGACAACTCGCAAATGCATATTGATTAATATACGTCACGCTATCTGGGAAAGTAATATTGCCAGCTAAATAAACACAATTTTTAAAGGCATTATCATCAATTGTTTCTAATCCGCCAGTGGCCGGAAGCACTAAATTTTCGACCCCTAAACAACCTTCAAATGCCGAACGACCAATTTTCGTAATGCCAACTGGAAGATAAATACTACCAGCAGCTTGGGTGGAATTAAATGTCAAAGTATTAATCATTGAATTATAAAAACAATATTCCGGTAGTAAACCAACAACAAAGGTTGATTGGTGCGGTGTTGGTGTACCAACAAAGGCACTAGCATTTAGTTGGGAATTAATTTTTAATTCATTTAATGCTTCAGAATTATAAAAAGCCCGACTGCCTAACCATAAAATATTTTCGCTAAATGTCACAGTTGTTAATGATGTTGCATTATAGAATGCTTCATCCGAAACAGCCGTTACCTTTGCTCGGCTCGCATTACCAGCTTGATCAACCTTTGTTAAACTAGTACAATTTTTAAATGCTCCAGGTTCAATCCCAACATAATCAGCCGGAATCACCACGGATTCTAAACTTGCACAATTTAAAAATGCTTCTTGTGGAACATAATTGATGGAACTTACACCGTAAACTTCGGGTAATACCACATTGGTTAAATTAATAAAATTCGCAAATGAATAAGTACCAGTAAACGGTAATGCAACGGTATTGGTAAATGTGATTTTTTTAATTTGTGTTTGGGTAACTTGATCCCAATTGATTGATGGCGAGATTGCTTGAACGCCAGTTGGAAATTTCATGTGTGTTTCATTCGCGGTTAAGCGTGATGAATCAAAAGCAGTTAAAACTCCCGCATTGATTGTATAAGCTGTATCTGGGACGAATTCATCGCCTTGCGAACCGGCATTAACTTGAATGGAGATATTAATTTCGGCATGTAAATTAAGATAACTCGCTTGTAATTGTAATTGGTAAGGTGTCAATCGTTCCGGAATATTATTCATAATTCCCAAAATGAATGTTCCACTATTGTTTTGATCACGATCTAAATAATCTTTAATTAATGCGTAATCAGGACCAGCCGCTTCGTTGAATTTTCAAGTAATGTTTTTTCGGACATATCTTTTTGCTTGATCAATGACGGAAAATTCACCGTGGCCACTTGCCCCACCGTTTTCAATTTTAAATGTGTTGCTTTGCCCTGATTTAATGCTAATTGCTTCCACATCGTCTTCATCAGGATCTGGTACATAACCACTTTGGTTTTGCTCACCAAAAAGATACGGTCATTCATCCTTAAAATAGATCGCAGCATAAACCGCACCACCAACAACGATCGCAAACAAAAAATAATTAAGGATTTTGCGCAATCCATGGGCTTGATTACGATAATAATGCTTAAAATGGTAGTCCATATACTATATTATATATAAAATATAGGTGAATTAGTTACGGGCGATGATTCGACCTTTGGTTAAATCGTACGTACTTAATTCCACGGTAACTTTATCACCGGGCAGTAATTGGAGATGATATAGACGGACTTTACCACCAACAATTCCGATCACTTCCATCCCGTTTTCGAGCAAAACTTTGGCTTTTAATGAGTTAATAATCATAGTAACTGTACCAGAAACTTGAATTGTATTACTATTTTTTGCCATTAAATAATTCGGTTATAGTACTCAATGACAAAAGATTCTTTAACATCAGGATTTAATTCGCTACGTTCAGGGTAGCGGACATATAGCCCATTAAGTTTTGCCTTATTAAAATCCAAAAATGGACATTTATAACTGGAAACTGCTAAGGCTTCGGTGATAATTTTTAACGATTTAGACTTTTCTCTCACCCCAAAGTGACTTCCTGGTTTAACTAAATACGATGGGATATCGACTTTTTGCCCATTGACTTCAATGTGTCCATGGACGACAAGTTGACGCGCAGCTTTTCTAGTTCTCGCAATCCCCGCCCGGTAGATGAGATTATCTAAGCGCGATTCCAAAATAGTAAGTCAGCCATAGCCAGTGACCACTTTTTTGTTGGATAAGGCTAGAAGAAAAAAGCGACGAAATTGTTTTTCCCCGACCCCAGAGGTGAAACGGACTTTTTGTTTTTCCCGAAGTTGTTTACCGTATTCGGAC
>JAITFD010000050.1 GCA_031281575.1 Mycoplasmataceae bacterium
TTAACTGTAACAGTTTGATTATCAATAAACTCAAAAAAACGGTTTTGAATGACTTTTTGATAAGCAAGATCAACTGGTAATCCATCGGTTTCATACGCCAACATGGTTTTTTCTAAATCATTATTAATAAATGCATTAAGATCATTGATTGTTAAAATTTCTTCACCAATTGCCGCTTCATATAATATCACTTTCTCATCAATCATCTCAACAGTGTTTTGCAACATTATACCAGTAATATTGTTATCAAGTAATGATTGTCATGTTGCATCATGAATGTAAGGCAATAGTTGTTTAAACACATACGGATCAATTAATCGTACATTATTAAAAATTGCTAGTTGATTAATCGCAAGATATTTTTCATATGGACTTTTTTCTTCATTATCAAGAATTCCACTCACGGCTGCATCTTGGTCAATATTAATACGATGCAAAGCTTTTTTTAAATTATTTGCTGAATTATCAACTCATGTTTCATCAACTTCTTTTTCCGATGGTAAAACAACCGTTTCTGCAATTGATTGAGCATTAAGCCGTGGCGGTATACTGATAATCATAGCAATAATCACCGAACTGACTGCACCAACTGTAATCGCAAAAAGCGAAAGAATCACACGATATTGCTTAATAAAACGTTTTAATCGGGCAAAAAATTTTTGTTTGATTTCTTTCGGTTTACGCGGCGCTGCTGCACAAGCGATAAGCATACGTGAATAAGTACTAACAGATTTATGCATATATTACATATATTATAAAATATTTATTTTATATACGGTGATAATTAATTGTTAGTTTAACTGGTTCATATGCTGTTGATGATCCTTCTGGTTGAAATGCGCCACGAAATGTGATCGAAGCACGTGAATCATATGGAAGCGTTTCTGTTCCACAATACATTATCGATAAAAAATGTTCATTTTGTTGTTCTCAATTTTTAAAATATGCATATCATCCATTATTAGTTGATTTAACTGGTTTTGGACCGGTGTCATAATTATCCGTACCACTAATAAATCAACCATATACATCGCTTGAAAAATCAGTTTTTTGCACACAAGCATAAAAAGATGCATCGGTAGCGACTTTACCAGCATATGATAATAAATTAGCACGACCAGGAAGACTAACTGGAAGTCCTGAATTACAGATAACAACCGCACATTCAAATGTTCCAATTGATCTCGTATTATCAGTAGTACAAGTAGTTAATGAGGTACTAACAGCATAAACACTTGCAGTTAACGCACCAATTAATGACAATTTAGTAAATTTCATATCTATATTATATATGCTTTTAACAATATAATAAAGAAGATGGAACTAACTGATCGCCAATTAAGCATTTTAAAAGCAATTATTGAAGAATATGCATATACTGCAACACCAGTTTCTTCAAAAGAAATCATTAATAAAAAATATTTACAAGGTGTTTCTTCAGCGACAATTCGTAACGAAATGGCTTTTTTAGAAACACATGGACTACTCGAAAAAACCCATACTTCAAGCGGTAGAATTCCGTCAATTGATGGATATAAATTTTATCAACAATTTATTTTGACACCAAAAATTAATGGTGATTTAAAAACTAAATTAGAACAAATCTTTCAAAATCGGGATCTATCAATCGATACAATTATTGATCAATCTGTGCAAATCATTAATGAATCATTCCAATTGCCGTTGTTGGTTTCAAAAACTGAAGATGAAAATCTCAAACGTTTTGATCTAATTCAATTAGCACCAAATTCAGCATTAGTCATTATCGTAACATCTTCTGGAACTGTGCATAAAAATCAAATTACCATTGATAATGAAAAACAATTTGATGATTTAGCCATTTGCATTCGTGTCTTTAATGATCGTTTAGTTGATACACCGATTAGCAAGATTAATGATAAGCTTGATGCAATTAAAGATATTATTAAAGTTGTTGTTCATGAGTATGAATTCTGTATTCGTCAAGTAATTGAACGGATTTTTGATATGAAAGTGATTAACAAGAAAATTAAAGTGGAAGGCGTGAAATACTTACCAACGCAACCGGAATTTCAAAATCTTGAACGTTTAAAACAAATCTTATCATTTCTTGAAGACACCAATGTTTGAAAGCATATCGCGTACATGCAGGATCAAACTGGGAAAACTTTAATTACATTCGGCGAACAATTTGGCGCCGATAAAAAAAATTTAGCGGTTGCTTCAACATCAATTGATTTAGGCAATAATGTTAAACACCAAATTGCCATTGTTGGTCCCACGCGAATGGAATATGATAAAGTTCAAGGTGTATTAAATTTTATTAAAACTGAATTAGAGAAGTATAAAAATAATTAATCTTGATCGGATTGATTTATTAATTCAACTAATTATTATACTTAGTTTTACCTAAGCTATGGAGAAACTCCTATACATATATAGTATACTATATAATTTAATTATTAATATTCGCGGAAAAAAGTTTCTAAATCGGCAGGATGCGGTTTTAATTGAACGTGATTTGTATTTTTATTAATGTTAAAAATTTGTTCTTCAAATCAAATTAAATCTGTTTTAAACATTTTTGGCGAAACCAATGACTCAATATGATCATGGTATCATTTTTTTGCACGAGTAATTATTTCATCTTCTTTGTCTGATCAAGTTAGTTTAATCGGGTAAAATAGTGGAAGCGACGGCGGATTGTCTTCAGCATATTCATCAGCATTAAAAAATGTAAGTTGCGATGATTGGTTTGGTATTTCATCATAATGATATAAACACATTAAAATCGTTCCGTTTGCTTTTTTTTCTGTATATAAATATGCTAGTAATTGGTAAGTATAACGACAATATTTCGGTAATAAAGTAAATTTGTTAATTCTAATCGTATTTTTTTGTTTACGTAAAAATGAAACACCAAACTTTTTACCTAAAACTTCTCTTAATGAGTCAGTGTTGAATTTTATAATTGGTTTATTTTGCAAATCACGGTTAATCAATAAATTACCGTTACTTTTATATCAATTTATTCGGTCAATACATTTACTTTTAATTTCCAAAATTTCATCTTCGTTCATTAAATCAATTCGTCCGCATAAAAAATCACGTTTTGTTTCTACTTGCGTTTTATAATTTTGATTATTAGTAATTGAACAATAATGATCAATCACTAATGGTTCAATTTTTTTTCCGATTTCCGTTAGCTCGGTATCGTGTTCTGCTTTTTCTTCTGCAAATTTAAATAATGTACATCATAATTGAAAATCATTCGGAATTGAATCGCGATGACTATAATCAAGATCCGTTTTGTCATATGCAATGGTAAATAGACTTGTTGCATTAATCATAATCTGATTATTTGCAGGTGAAGATTTGAGAATTATTCTCCCGTCTTTAAATGTATAATTACGATTAATGATCTTGGTAAGTGACATTGTTAATGATATTATATAATAATATCATGGAACACTCTGGAACTAATGAAGATATATTAGATGGCTGTTCAGAAACACAAAAGGAAATTATTGTCGCAAATGAAAAAATAATTTTAATTAATGCGTGTGCTGGATCAGGTAAAACAACGACCATCACTAAAAAAATTATTTACTCCCTGAAAAATAATCAAGCACGTCCTGATGAAATCATTGCCATCACCTTTACAAAAAAAGCCGCAAAAGAGTTGAAAACGAGAATTTATGAACTGGGGCAAAATTTTTTAGGTAATATCTACGGTTTTGACCAAATGCGAATTGATACAATTCATGCGTTTTGTTTAAATCTGTTAAAAGATTTTTATCACGATTTACGCAAATATAAAAT
>JAITFD010000003.1 GCA_031281575.1 Mycoplasmataceae bacterium
ACGACACAAAGATTTTGTCCATTTTCACTGCTGAAACCAATTTCTACCGTTCCAGATTTAATTCCTAATTGTTGGCCAACAACACTTGTTGCGTCATACGTTGTAATCCCGGTGCTATAGTTGATATTCAAGTTTGGCGAAACATCATTTGCACCTTTAGTTGAATAACTAGGGATAAAACTATCATTTTGAATAACTAATGATCTTGGAACTTGAACCGGTTTAGTATTAAGAAAAAAGGCAATTAACGATGCAATTGCAATCGCTGAAGCTCCTGAAACTAAAAGTGTTCGTTCCTTCATTAGGCTACGCATATATTATATATGTATATATATAATAAGAGTGGAATTTAGGTTTTATTCCTTAATGGTTGGTTAATGAGGTTTAACGGATTATATCGATACAGATAACAATTTGTAAAGCGGAAATTGAAAAATATTATTTAATTATAATTAAATAATTTAATTTTTTTAAAGAAATTTTTCAAAAAAATCAAATTTTTAGATAATATATGGTTTAGGGAGTATAAGCCTAGATAATGCTTGAAAATCTCAATCAATCATTTCATTCATCTAATCGATATAATTTTAAATCGTTAAATCAACAAACTAAAGCGGTGGTCTATCGTGCAAATAAAATCCGTAATGGAAAAATTAATTATTTTTCCAAAGCTAATAGCCTGCGATCTGCTGGAAACGGATGATATCACCATTGAATCGCCAAACTATTACTTAATAGCAATGGATTAATTTATGATCGTATTGAGAAAGCGATCGATAACCAGATATGATAAAAACTTTTGCGTCGCACATTGCTATTAATTTTAATTATCGTCTGCGTTTTTACGTATCGAATCGTCGTCGTTTCATTGTCCAATTTCGGATCTATTTAATCGTAACACATAAATTTAAATATTTAGGAAACAATAATTTTGTCACGCCGATGATCGATAAAACAAAATTAAATTTGATTGTGAAGAAAATTATTGAAAGATTTCCTTTTTTAATCGAATGTGTTCGCGAATTTGCAATCACAAAATTTGATGATAATACGATTAGCGGTTTAAACACCATTAAACGAATTTCATTATCAAATAAAATGCTTGAATCAAAAAACTCATTAGCCAATAATTTTTATCCGCATGTGATTAAATTTATTTAAAATGCATTCAACTTGAGAAATTGTTAACCGCATCATTAAAGGCTATGATAAAAAACATGCAGCAAATAAATTGAATTGCTCACGGCGATGATTAAATGTTCTTATTAAACGTTTTGATCCAAATAATCAAACGTGTTATTCGCATAAAAATCGTAATCGTGTACCAGCCAATAAAATTTCACAAGCAATAGTTGATCGTGTTGTTTGATTAAAACAAAATAAATACCCGCACCATTTTTCTATTCAGCATTTTCATGAATGCTTAATGAACATTGAAAATATTAAAATTTCTGTTTCAACTATTAAAAACATTTTAAAACAAAATAATATCATAACAAATTTTTCACATCAAAGAAACAAAAGACAATCAATTAAAAATAATGGTCAACATTGTTTAATAATGCGAACAAAAAAATTTGGTGATATTGTTGAAGCTGATGCGTGCAAAATTACTTTTTTAAATGGCCTTAATTTATATTTACATTTAATTGTTGATCGGGCAACAAGCAAAATCCTTGCGGCACATTTTGACACACGTGAAACATTGATTGGGTATTACAATATATTACGCCGAATGATAATTAATTACGGTGTACCGCTAACTTGTATCGTTGATCATCGCGAGATTCATCATCGCAATACGGATCGTGTAAAGGAACCGAAATTACCCCAATTAAACTATGTTTGCCAAAATTTAGGAATTAAATTAATTGCGACTAGCATTCCACAAGAAAAGCCAGTTGTTGAACGATTACTGCGTTTGGTAAAAACACGATTAATCGCGGAATTTTCATTAGTTGAATCATTAACAATTGAGCGGGCAAATGAATTATTAAGCATTCATATTGCAAAAATCAATCAACTGAAAAATTACGACGAAAGTTCATTTCCGTCGGCATTCACCAAAGCCAACGATGATTGAGATTGAAATTTATTTTTTGCATTACGTTATCCCCGTAAAATACTGAAAGGAAATGTACTTAGTTTTCAACAACAATATTATCAACCATTTCTTTGCAACGAAAAAATAATGAAGAATTTTGCCGTTGGTGCATCGGGATTAGTAATGATAACGCTCAACGATAAAATACTATGAAGCACTAACAAGGAAATTTATACGCTTGTTAAATATAACAAGTACGAAAACAGTTGAAATAATCATCAACCGTTTGAGTTAACTGATGAAAATTCAAATTCTTCTTGAACTGATTATCATGATTTTAAATAACTTTTTCTGATTTTTTTATAAATTATGTATTTCGGTATAATGTAAAAGTGATCCAATTAAAAAAGAGACACCATTCTTGTTTTTTAAATTCAGCGAATGCAATTATAGTTTTAGTTGTATTTTTAAACGGTAAAGATTATTCTAATGCATTAGTTATTCGAAATGACATTGAGTATAAATTAATTGGTATAAAAATTCTTTGATTAGATCTTTTTGGCAAACATCAATAACTTTACCAATTTTGCGAACAATTCATTCAACAACAAAACTGTTAATTTCAAATATATTACTTTTGCAACTGATGAATATCAATAACCAGGCAAGTTATGTACATATAATTCGCTACTTGAATCTAATATTTAATCAACGATGAATGTGTTTACGACAATATTAATTATTTAAAGCGTTTACCGACCAAAGAATGAATACCATAGTGTAGCCTGATATTATGGCAATGTGTAAACGAATTATAATTTTGCCACTAATCTTCATGGGTATCAACTCAACCATTTAATGGTAATCTAAAATGGCGGTAGAAAAAAATGAAAATATTTTGTAAAATACCGCTAAAATCTTATATAATAATTTAGTATGAAGTTAAATAATTTCAATTCACCATATATATCTATATATATAAATTGCCGATTCCGATAATAATAGTAATGAAAAAACGTACAATTTTAGTTTCAACTGCTTCATCAATCGCAATTACGGCACTAGTTGCATTTTTTCTCAATACTAAACCGGTTGAAGTTCCAACTGCTCTAGTTATTCGTAACGATAGTTTCGTTCCTAGCTATCCAACTAAAGGGGCAAATGATGTTTCGCCAAACTTAAACATTAACTACAGCACCGGGATTACAACTTATAACGCATCAAGCGTTGTCGGTCAACAATTAGGGATTGAAACCGGGACAGTAGAAATTGGTTTCAGCAGTGAAAATGGACAAAATCTTTGTGTCGTAACCGGAATTTCACCGGATGTTACTGGATCATTAAACTTTGATTACATCAATAACAACGGTACTCCTGGTCGGATTTTACGGAATAATGTTGAGTATCAATTAATTGGTACACAAATCCTTTGATCCGATTTTTCGCGACAAAACATCGATAATAACTTTACCAATTTTGCGAATGATT
>JAITFD010000010.1 GCA_031281575.1 Mycoplasmataceae bacterium
TCAAGAAACAAAATTCGCAGCATTTGGTTCAATTATTCCATTGGAAGAAATTGATACATTTGCAAAAGTTAAATGAAATGATCGAACGGAATATCAAACATATGTTAACGGTTTTATTCCGAATCGTCAGTTATCATTACAAATTCGTGAACGACCAAATGAAGATAATGATCCAGAATTATTTGGTCAACAATTGTATTATCAATGAATTATTGAAAATAATAATTATCCTAATAATGCAGCTAAATTTGTTTCAAAGATTAATGTCGATCATTCAATTGGTGAACCAATTGAATTGCAATTATCATTTGAAGAAATGTTGCATAATAATGAAGTTTATAAAAAACGAATTGAAGAATTGTTACAATCAAAACTGGTCGATCGTACTCAATTTGATCGGTATTTTAATGATAATGTTATTTATCATAGCTTAAAAATTGCAACTGTTGGTGCTGATATTATTGTAACGGCATTAGATTTAGCGGCAACAATTTGTAGTTTTGGGGCCACTGTATGGTCATGAATTACGGCTGGACTTGTTGCGCTTGGTGATGGTATTGAGGTGTTAGAACATGCTCTTGAACTTAGCAGTCTTTTCGCCCAAAGAGACAATTTAGATCATCATTTAAAAAGTGATGAATATAAATCAATTATCGAATTATGTAAATGAATTGGGGCTGAAGATGATCAATATCAAGCCGTAAATTTAAATGGCTTAGAGCTTGTTGAAGCAGATGTAGTTAATGAAAACACTGAGACAGCATCAAAATTAAATTTTAAAGACGAATATAATCGAATCGTTAATGAATTAAATTTAATTGCTGATGCAGAAAATGTTAGTATAACAGAAAACAGAGGAAACTTTAATGAAGTTTTCGATATAGCTGCAAGTGGAATAAGGTTAGTAAGTAATCTGGTGGATGGGGTATGAATGACAAAAAAAGATAAATTCAGCAGAGGAATGGCGTTCGTATCAATGACACGTGCTTTTTTTAATGTATTAGGCAATAATTATCTTCATAATTGTTGCGAAAATAGCTCATGATCATGAATTCTTGGATTTCTTGATTTTTGCAATTCAATAGATAAATTATTAAATAACCCGGTTTGTAATGCTATTTCTAATATTTTCAATATTGTAGGATTTGCGCGAAAGATTAAATATCTCGGGCTCGCTAATTCGGTCATTAATTGTCGTAAATATGGAAAAACATTAAATAAACAATTTAATATCGGGTTATTTAGAGAAAAAAATGATTTTTGAATCGATAAGAAAGCAGATAAATTAGGTCGAAGAATTAAGAATAAACCACATATTAAGTTTAAACCTGATTTAGGTCGAAAGCTTTTAATAACCGCAATTATCTTTGGAATAATCATTACGATTACCGATTTAGTAACTGACATTTGATATGAAACAGGATGTCAAAAAGATTATGTTCTCACTTGTAATTGAGAACAATGAAAGAAACAAAATATAACTCATGCAACTAGATAATAAAGAAATTATTGATTATATCAATAAAGAGATCGATGATTACAATGGCTTTGCTAAAGGTTTTCACGAAGACATAAAAGAATGAAAACAATCAAGCAAATCGAAAAATAAAAAACTTGATGATGAAGAAAAAGATTTTGAAACAGATACATCAAATCAAATGCATATTCGATCAATTAAAGATTTTTCGCCATATCTTGTTCATCGAATAAATAAGGTTGATGGTAGTGGTAAAGAGTCATGGCGTAACAGTTATCATTCTGTCTTTTTTATAATTTTATTTCTAATTTTCGTGATAATGATTTTTGTATGTGGCATGAGAATAACAGTTATTGATTGTGTATACTTTTTTTTATGAGCGATTTTTTTCCTATACGAATTTGCATTAATATTTTCAGTTTATTACCCTAGAATACATAAAAAAAAGAAAGAATTTTATATAAATATCAGAGCGCATATTCTCACTTACTATTATGATCAAAAAAAATTTAATGGTGCAAAATGGCAAATTGACCGTGATACTTTTTTAAATAATATGAAATATATTGGAAAATATAATCAATTAGCAATTCGTTTAACTGAAATTGGTAAGAATCCGACATCAAACGAATACTGAAAATTTGTTAAATTATATCAACGTTATTGTTTTTTCATGGATGTGTATTGTTCACGATTATATCTAAAATCTGATAAAAGAAAAATACCAAAAATAACACGCGATCCAATCAAATCTCCAATTAAGTACATTCAATATAATATGTTTTTTCCTATTGTTCTTTTTATTGTGATTTCTACACTTATTTGCTTAATAAACGTTGATGTTTTTAATGATTTGTGACCTGAATATATATATTTTTCTTATATTTTTCTATTTTTTAATTTAATATTTATAATATGAGCAATAATTTTTGTACTTCATTTGCAAAAAGATTATAATAAGGTTTTATCAGCAATAAAACCGTTATTTCCTAATGATGTATATGATGATTTTGTTAATTCGCCAATAAACGGAA
>JAITFD010000017.1 GCA_031281575.1 Mycoplasmataceae bacterium
ATGTCCTTTACACTAGTTAATTTTAAGGTTTCTAAATTCGCAAATGTATTTTCAAATGCCCCTGCTTCAACCACAATCGGAATTGTTGTATAAGTGGCATTTTGAATAATTGAACGAATCGTTAAATTACTATTTAAATCTTTAAAGGCATTGCTGGCAATATGGGTCACGTCGTTCGGAATATTTAATACGGAATAGTTATTTAAATTGACATCCGGTTTAATGCCATTCAAATAAACACCTTCGGCACGGTCTTCGATGATTAAAGCTGATTCTGGTAAGACATTATCAATTGCATTACTGCCGGTATTGTTTCATTTAACAGTTAAGGGGAAATGATAGGTAGCACCATCAAATAAAGTCATGACAAAATTGTATGAAATAATGTATGTACCTTTCGGAATGGTATTAGCCACTGTTGGATTAACCGTAAATTTAAAAGCCGCTTTATTGAATTCATTATCGTCATCGATTAAAGGGTTTTCGGTTGTATATGAAACGCCGATTACATTTTCTAATCCTGACACATGTTGCATTTGCATATTGGTAATTGTTCCTGGACTTAAGAATGTATCAGCTTGGCGATTAAAATTTGAGGTGGGAATTGATCCAGTATAATTTGGATCAAAGGCTTGATCGATGCTAAACAATTGTGAATCATCTAAACCATTTAAAGTGACTTCTTTGTCTTGAACAATCGCTTTGACCGAATAATCAGTATTATCGGTGTTATATAATCGCGCTTCAACTTTACTCGCAGTGCTTACTTTAATATAATCGATGTTTGAATAACTTGGAGCAAATTTTGTTTTAATTGAATCAACTCAAGTTGTGGTATTACTTGGCGTTAATTTACCTTGCGGAACATAAATCTTATTACTAACGGTGGTTGGTAATTTAATATATAGGTGAGTTTTGGGGTCCTCTTCCACTGATTGTGTTGTATAATTTGGCATTTTTACCCCATTAGTTTTGGTAACTAATGATCCGTTGTTATCACAGATCAACGGAAAGACTGTTTTCTCATATAAACTACCAGCATTTACACCAGTCATCGTACTCGATGAATATGACGGAAAGACCGAAGTATCATTCCAGGCGTTCCTTGAATTACTTGAGCCGGAGTCAACCTTTGGCAAACGTCGCCATTGCTTGGTATTATCGATTCCAAAAGCCTTTCGTGCCGCATCGCCTTGAATTATCGTCGCTGTTCCGAAATTGGATGCGGTAATATTACTAATTGGATTTGCCGAATTTACGCCGTTATAAACATAATAATTTGACAACCCAGGATCTACTTGGGAAGTATTTCGATCGCGATATCAAACACTGGCATTAGCGGTTGATGACGTCGGATTTACACCAATGTATGCATTCGAAAACGCAACACTATAGCGATTGATATTGTCACCATCGCCAACTTGTGCATAAGTGTTGACATATTTTGAAGATCCATTAACTGTAGTATCTCCATTAGCAAATGTGGTATATGTTAAAGGAATCGAAATGGTAGCTACTCCAGTTCGAATCCAATTATTTTTTCAGCCATTATTTCCACCTCACGATTCGGGTTGATAAACGGCATTGTTTCCAATCGAACCCATATAGATATTACCGAAGCTTTTCGTATTGATTTGACCGACAACATCCTTCCGGGTTATTTGTAATACAGACTTAAATGATTCATTCGTTAAATTTGTATCTTTTTTATAAATATATAAATTATTAATTTTACAATTAGCAAACGGAATATTTTTCGCAAAATATAATCCGTATCCACCACCGTAATCGGATGCTCGGCTGCCACTTTGTTGGGTAGCTGTTGCGACATAGGATCCTGGTTTATAAGTTGATCCTTGAATCACAGCATTTTCCGCTAAATGATCAATTAAAAAAATGTCCGGTTCACTCCGCACTTGATCGTTACGAAATACACTTGTGGCGCTTTCATTGTAAATACCGGGTCGAGTATTACTAAAATGGGTTTTGGTACCAATTACTAAATTTTTAATCGTGTATCCTCAAAATGTATTATTCGCAACACTAAAATCATAACTTGAAGGTAGCACTAATGAATTAATACTTGGTGCGACAATATCATAAGCATTTTCCGTTGTTACATTTTGATAATTTGATTGAAAAAACGGAAAATCATCAATTTCCGTATCAATTATGATAAGTCCTGATTGTGTATACCCGCTACTATTTTGATCTGTATCAACGTGCTTATAACTAAAGTCGGATCGTTCACCAAATGCCAAATAAATAGGTTGAGCAACATTATAAGCATCACCAGCAAAATCCCAACTTCGAAATAAATAACGATTACCGGGATTTTGTCAATTTAAACTTTCCGTATCTCATGGTTGTCAATAATTCTGACCATTATCAACGTCATAATGGCTTTCCGAATATTTGCCAAGTGCCACCCATTGGCCAGCAATGTTAGCACGCTCAACTTGCTCGGCCCATTCGCCTTTCAGACTAGAACCGTTACTATATTCGTACAATCATCGTTGGGTATCGATTTTCGCGGTACGATTGATTTCGTTATATACATAGCGATATCATGAAGATGGATCATCGGTGTGGTAGCTTCTAACCCGCGACATATATCATTCATAATAATAATCTTCATATGAGAAAGTTTGTTTCCAAACATGCCCAGTATAGCCATATAGTGTTCCATTAATTAATTTTAATATCGGCGGCGCGGTTCCTGAGCTAACACCATTATTAAAATAATTAACAGTATTGCCCAAATTAGTTGCACCAGTTAAAATTGACTTACTTGTATCACCAAATTTTAAAACAATCGCATTAAAAGCATCAATTTTATCGGTCGAACCGTAGTCATTATTTTTCGGTCCAGTTTTTGCTACACCGCCACTTGATCCATTGGCTCAATCATATTTGAAACGGCTAAATCCGTTATATGTTGTTAAATAATTTTGTTTTGTAAATCCACCAGATTTTACAGCGTTGTTGTTTTTAACAACAAGTCCTTTTAAATTGTTATTTTGATTAACGGTTGAATCTAATCATAGACCTTGATCGCTGGTTGATGCATATTGATAACCAAAATGGTTTTGATCAATCCATGTATTTAAATCTTTATTCACCCATAACTGACGTTGGGTGCCATTATTTCCGCCTTTTTCTAAATTACCATCAAGTGGCTGAGTTGATACTCATGAAGGATTAGCGGCAAAATTATAATTCGTCTGAGCATTACCGTAGTATCAAGCTTTGTTGTTATATTCATCTTGGGTCGGCAAACGCTTTAAATTATTAATATTATCGTAAACATTCATCGTTGATCAAGTGTTAGATCCTAATGCTGAACTATAAGCCGAAAACTTAGCTGGTTGCTGATATTCACCGGTCGCAAAAGTAATATATTTGCTATTATCAGTTTTGTTGCCGAATGTATTATGCGTAAAATTATTTTCGCCCGCACCATTGTATGTTGATTTAGAATAATCATTCGCAAAATTGGTAAAGTTATTATCGATGTTTTGTCGCGAAAAATCGGATCAAAGGATTTGTGTACCAATTAATTGATACTCAACATTATTCCGTAAAATCCGACCAGGAGTA
>JAITFD010000024.1 GCA_031281575.1 Mycoplasmataceae bacterium
CGTGCATCAAATGATATGCGAAGCATTGAAGCGATGTTTCATAAAAAAGTTAAAAATAAATCAAAAGCAATCGCGGTTGCACGTAAAGAAATGATCGAAGCAGCAAAAAATCACGAATATGAACGTGCAGCATATATTCGTGATTACATCATTAAATTAGAAGGTGATGCTGATCAATCAAAAGACGATTAAATACCCTTTTTCTCTTTTTTAAGTTTACGTCAGAATACTCCAGCAACACTACCACAAATGGCAATTCATGCTCAGCATCCAATATTCATTACTTCTGATGGTTCTCATGAATCATCAAAATAATACACAAATCAAATAGCAAATCCAACTAATGTTAAAATTGAGAACAATCAAGCTAATGCTTTCATAAAATTATTATACAAGAAAAATTTTAAATCGTCTATAATTATCATAATGAGATATCGATTGTTGCTATCGTCGTTACTAATATTGCCTGTTGCATTTTTGTTAACAAATTGCAATTTTAAAAGACGACCAGATGTAACGAACACATTTATCGCTTTTGCCAAGCAACATGCATCGACTGATCAATTATTCGATCAGCCAATTGATTTCACTGATCCGACCTTATATCCCGATAACGCTGGTGAAGATCCAACAATGATTAATGCAGTAAACACTGCGCTCAATTCTAATCACGATTTATTACTCACCGCATGGTTATTTTCTTTGATCGACGATTTTATTTCTGCTGATCTTGCTTTATATTTCGCCATCGAAGTATGCGAAGTAACCTTACTTATTGATGATGAAAATGCATTTAGTTTCCAGATGCATTGTTATGTTAATGGTGAAACATTAATTGGTAATGTTGATTACACCGTAACAGTCTATTTTGCGACTAACGGAACAATTGATCATACCCAATGAACATGTGAATCGGATATTGCTAAATTTTGTACTGAAGTAACCGAAAGTAATTTCCAATTAGTTAGCGCAAACTCGCTCAACCTGATCCCATCATCAGATGACTATTTTTTAGGAAAAGAATTAGCACTTTTCTACGAAGTTTCTTCGACCAAGAGCGGTTGATTAGATGGCCATCGCTTCTTTATTTTACCAACATTAAATTTCACTAATTGCATTTTTCCATTTTTGATATAGACACGATAATCAACTCATTATATAATATAGTAGATGAGTGACGTTAATTTTTCCAGTGTCTACCATGTGCATGATATTTGTGACCGCGAACAAATTAGTATTGAGAAATTTTTAAAGGCTTGTAAAAAACTTGGTTATGATAAAATTGTTTTTTGCGAACATTGTCCATGACCGATTGATTCAACTTTTTATGACCGTAAGGTATCATTAAAACAATTAAGTACATTTAAAAAAGAAATAATTGCTAAAGCCGCAAAGATGAAAATTCAAGTGGTCGTTGGTGCGGAAATTGAAAATGTTCGTTTAAATAATTCTTTTTTTCGTGACGTTGTCAATAATCCAGTTTTTGATTTTGCCATTCTTGGTCAACATTTTTATTTTAGCAATGTTGTTACCGAGAACAAAACTGTTCCTTGGACACAATTTGTTAGTGAAAACGAAAAAGTTTACAATAACTTTAAGAAGTATAAAAACAAACTTACTTATAAATTGATGAAAGTTTATGCCCGTGATTTAGAACGCGCATTTAAACTTGATATTTATAGTTGATTTGCTCATCCTGATATTTGAACAGAAAGCTATCCTTATCCGGATAAAAAAGCCTTATGATTAACAAAAAAAATTATTGCATTAGCCGAAAAATACCAAGTTCCACTTGGTTTCAATGTTGCTCGATGTAGCGAACACAGTTGGGATGGTTCATGCTGTCCAAGCAAGTTTTTTTGATTACAAGTCGCAAAACATCCAAACATTAAAGTCTTATTAGAATCTGATGCACATCGCATTAAAGAGTTAAATCCGTTGATGTTTCGCAAAGCATATCAAATCGCTTGCAAATGAGGCTTAAAACATAATATTGTTGTTGAAGTACCATTGAAATATTTCCATCGCACATTTTATCGCACCCTTAATCGTAGTGATTTAAAACAAGTTGCAGAATTTGAAACTGAATTTAAACAATATGGATATCAACCAGAACAAATTACCAAAATGTTTAATGATCAAAACTATCGAATTATTGGTGCATATAATCAAGAACAATTAATTGGTTATGCAATTATTTCTGTTTCGGATGCGATCGATATTTTGAAAATTTTTGTCGTGAAGAAATTCCGTAATCGTAATGTTGGAACAAATTTATTAACCTACATTACTGAAGAATACCCCAACAAGAAAATCTTAGTTGAAGTTAATGTTAAAAATTTAGTTGCAATTAATTTTTATTTAAAAAACAAATTTCGAAAACTGAATATTCGTAAACAATATTACGGCGAAGACGATGCGCAAGTCATGGAACGTGGTAAAGGTTTAACACTTCGTGTTTTTGATAAATAATTATTTACCTAAACAAAACTTTTTAAACATTGCACTAATAAAATCATAATCATCTGTTTTACCAGTTAAGGTTAAAAATAATTCATGAATTTCGTGTAAATCATTGACGATTAAATCAAATGATGTTCCGGCTTTTAATTGGGCGATAATTCCGCTAATTTGTTGTTGAATATTGTTAAACATTTCGATAAGCGTTTTTGATTGAAAGATGACGCCGTTATATTTACTTAAATCGATATTTTTGAATTGTCCTTTAATTGCTTTAAGCAACGGAGCAATTTGCTTTTTTTTAACGCTAATGTTAACCCCACGTACATTAGTTTTTGCGGGTAGATCGGTTTTATTTAGCACAATAATATGGGTTTTATTTTTAACCATTTCGATTAATTGTTGATCAAGTTTAGTGGTTTTTTTGCTTTGATCAATTAAAAGCAAAATTAAATCAGCATCAGCAAGTGCGGCTTGCGCTCGTTCCACACCGATTTTTTCAATTTGATCATGCGTTTTAAAATTAATTCCGGCTGTATCAATGAAATTGATATTTAAACCATCGATATTAACCGCAGCAGTAATTTTATCGCGTGTTGTGCCGGGAATATTTGAAACAATTGCCACATCTTTTTTACATAAGCAATTTAATAATGATGATTTTCCGACATTGGGGCGGCCAATGATTGCAACATTAATTCCTTCCGTATATTTTAAACATTGATTTGAGATTTTTAAATCACTTTGAATTTGTTTTAATAAAGCTGTTAATTTATGGATAATTTGTTGATGGGTAATTTTGGTATCTTGATATTCCGGATAATCAATATTACTTTCACATGCTCCTAATAAATCAAAAATCATCGTCTCCATTTTTTTTAATGACTCAATCCCGTTGCCGAATAAATCATAATTAGCAATTTTTAAGGCTTGATCGTTATTTGCTTGGATTAAGTTATTAATTGCCGATGCTTGATTTAAACTGATTTTATGATTTAAAAAAGCACGTTGACTAAATTCGCCCCGTTCAGCTAATGTTGCACCATGGCGAATTAATAATTGAATAATTTTATTTGCTAAATAAATTCCGCCATGACAATTTATTTCAATTAAATCTTCACCGGTAAATGAACGTGGGGCTACGAATTTCATTAATAGGACATCGTCAATAATTGTTGTTTGATCATAAATTTTACAGCGTTGAATTGCATATCCGGTTTTAGCAATATTTGTTTTCGTAATTTGCTTAATGATTGGATAAGTTTTTTCGCCACTAACCCGAATGATATGAATGGCACAATTAATCGGTGGCGTTGCGAGAGCGACAATTGTTTTTTTCATTAATCTAATTTTGTTATGATATTAATATTAATCTTATTGCGAATCAAATTTAACAATTCGGGTGTGTGCGAATGTTTTCGACAAATAAAAATTTGTTTGCAGCCTTTGGCAAATAAAATATTTAGTAATGGCGAATGGTTTTGACTTTCGTCAATGAACGGACTGAAATATAATCAATCATGATTAATTTTTATTTGCTCAGCCAGATCAATATAATCGAGTAAAATAATTATATTTTTAAATTGATGCTTGATTAATGCATTATGTAAATTTTGCAGTTCTGATAATGTTTGGGGATAAAAAAATAAAATTTGGCTCGAACTAATATTGATGGCTTTTAATTGTCAAATTTCGTTTTGATTAGGTTCACCATAGACCGCAATAAAATGACGATGTTTTCATAATGCGTGATTGCCTTTATAAAACTCAATAAAAACACAAGTATTGTCTAAATGTTTAAAGAAATTTGGGTAACTACGGTCAAACAATGTAATATAATGATGTTTCGTAATTAATTGATATTCTTCTAAGTTAATGTTTTCCCGCTTGGTAATCGCATTCAGCATCGCCAATGGATCGCCGTGATATTTTTGGTAAAGTGCTATAATAATTTCGCGCAGCATGATCAGTAATTACGTTCGGCAATGAAACAAGGAATCATGAGCCGACTATAATCTTATTATAGATGATTGCAACAAATAAGTCAGTTAACCTGCAACCGAACGTGGCGCCGCATATTGTTCGCCGTTTTTATTTTTATAACCACTTTTTGGTTGCTTTATGACTGATTTCATTGATCGGATTAAGCATCAATGTTAATCTAATCTATTGCTGATATGGCTTGATGATTATCCCCTGTTCATATCTTTATATCTTTCTCCATTTAACATTAACGAATCTGATCTTTCATTTTCATGCCCATAAGCAACGTTTTAAAAACTTTTTCCGTTGATTTTTTTTTAGCGTTTATCGATTGGTAATTTTTATTCCTTTAATTGTTATCTTAATTATTTTTAGTGGCACCATTGATCGCTGATGCTTAATTATTTTATTTGTCTATCCCTTGACGTTTATTTTAGTTCGGGCAATTGTTGCCATGACGATTCCTAAACAGGATTAGCGTTTTTTAATGCACGATAATAATAATGATTACCAGTTTGTTGGTGATCACGGGCAAATTTGGTAATAAAGAAACTCGCATTTGTTCCATAAATGTTAAAGTTGGTTGGCGCAGTTTGATAATTGTCATAGGTTGCTTTTTCACATTCTTTTAATAATGAACCAGCGGGATCAGTATTACCCCATGCATTGTAGGAAACAGATGATAAAAAGACATCGGTGATTCCCGTTGTGTTAAAAAGAAAATTATTGCCAATCGAAGTGACTGAACTTGGTAATTTAATATTTTGCATAAAACCAGTGGCATTACTTAAAAAGCCAGAACCGATGGTTAATAAATAGTTAAATGCCGCTTCCGTTGTTTCGACAAGATGACCAAAACCATCGTCAATAAAATGGGTTAAAATTAATTCTTGATTATAAGCCGGACAGTTGGCCAAGAAATTTGCCCCAATTACCGCCAATTCATTCGGTAAGTTGAATTGCTTATTGAAATATGGTAAATCGCTTAAGAAATTATCACTAAATGTTGTGACATCATCACTAATAATAATTTTACTATTAAATTTTCCTAGGTGGTTAAATGACGTTGGTAAGGTGGTAATCGTTAATTTTGATAGATCAACCACATCGGTCGATAAAGTAAAATTCGCGGATAAATTCGTCAAGAAATTTGTTCCATAACTTTCAATTTTACCAAAATTAATTCCGCTAATTGTGGTTAAATTAACGGAATCGCTAAAGTTGTTGTTACCGAATTTTTTAATTGGTGTTTTAAAATTTAAGGCTAATGCGGTACTATTAATTTTATGGAAAGCATAGTCACCAATTTCTTCCAATGTTAATGAATTACAAATCACTTGATTGACCGTGAAATTCGTATTTAGTGTTGATAAAGCAACACCACTAATTTTGGTTAATGAATTTGGTAAAATTACATAACCAGATAAATGAGCTTGATTAAAGTTGGTAATTTCGTAAATTGGATAGGTTTTTTGATTATAAACAACATATTTAGGAAAACTTAAATTATTTGCGGTAAAGCTTGGTGATAACTCTAATTGAACAGCAGTATCAGTTGCATTAACATTGCAAGTAACCGTTCCATTAACATAACCGGGTCAATTTGTTCCATCAGCAGTACCGTTAATCACTTCATAGAAATCAACAAATTTCGTTAATGCTGCAAATGTTGCAGTTGATGATAATGTTCCGTTATTATGTAAAGTGTTCGAATTAATTGCGGTGTTATTGAAAGTGGTAAAATCCCAATTACTTTGTTCTAAATTATTCAGAAAATCATTTTCGTTATTAATATTTACCGTCAAAGCTAAACTAACGATATCGTTTGCATAGGCGATTTCGCCAAACGCCGCTTCTTTAATGATTAAGTTGTGCGGATTTGGTTCAATCGTTAAATTACTTAAATGATTTGAGCCGCAGAATGCATTACGCTCAATTGCGGTAATTCGTGCCGGAATAATTGCCGATTCAATCCCAGTATAACTAAATGCCGATTCACCAATCACCGTAATGTTACTTGGTAATTCAAGATCAGTTACAACTGTTGGTGTGGGTGCGGGATTTGGTTGATAAACACGAATTTCTTTTAAATTGGTAGTTGCGTTAAATACGAATGCTGGAACGGTATTGGCATTGATTGATTGTGCCTCAACTGCGGTTTGGTTAATTGCATTCGATCAAATAACTTTTGCTATATTAGTTTCAGCAAACGCATAATTACCTAGGGTTTGAATGTTACGTAAATCAACGGTACCAACGATCGGTGCGGCAAAAAATGCTTGATTATAAATGTGATGAACGGTTGTTAATGAGTTGGTTGCTGTGGCTTCATCGTAATTAATGTTCGTTAATCCAGTTTCGGAAAAAGCATATTCACCAATTGTATCAATTTCATCACCTAATTCAACGGTTGTTAGACTACTTAATCCTTTAAAAACACGGAATGGTAAAGTGTTAGCCGTTTTTATTCCCCCAACGTATGGTCGTGCTGTATATGTTGATGATCCGATTGAAATAATGGATAATCCATCGAAGGGATTATTTTGTTCATAATCAAGTCGTTCAGTGTCAAAAAAATTAACATTTCAATCGATATTAAATCCCCGAGGAATGTATAGCCGGTTATATTGGGTTAAACTAAAATCATCGGTGAAACCAATGATTGCGGTTTTTGCATCGTTTAAAATGAAACTGCTAAATGGAACAATATCACTGTCAATTTGGGCTAATGATAATGCTTTACTAATTAGTAAACTTTGTAGCGCCATGGCATTACCGGATCCAGCATTGACAATATTGTAATATGCAACTTTTACACCAGTAAATGTATTACTTGTTCAACCATTACCAAATGTTCCACCAGGATACTCAACATTAATGTTTGTCAAGCTATAACAATTTTTAAAGGCATTAGCACCAATTTGCGTTAATGTTTGTTTAATCTCGATACTATTAATCTGTGAATTAGTAAAGGCGTTGGCTTGAATGATTATAACTTTTTCTAATGATAATGTTTCAATTCCACATTGATAAAATGCATTTTCGCCAATGCTTAAAATGTTATTTGGTAAAGCGTTGCCAGGTAAATAAACCGGTTCACTATTAGCTGGTGCATTTGCATCAAGTGATTTAATTTGTCTTAAATTTTCACATCCCTTAAATATTTCGTTTGGTAAAATATTATCCGTTGTATTAATGGTTTTTCCGAATGTGACTTTTTCCAAACGGTGATTATTGGTAAATGCACGAGCGCCGACAGTTTTGACATTGCTTAAATCAATTTCGCTTAATTTTTTACAATCGTAAAATGCTTCATTATCGATCAATTCAATACTTGGCGATAAGACAATTTGATTGAGTGCAATACATCCGGCGAATGCTCGACTACTAATTGCTGTATAGTTGGCTGTAGTTGGAATATGAACAGTTTCTAATTTTTGACAATTTTCAAATGCCGAATTATTGATTGAAGTAACCGAAGAAACGTGTGCCGGTAATGTAATTTCAGTTAAAACTTCATAATTAAGAAAATTTAAATCACCATGATAACGGTGATTTGCGGTATTTTGGAAAACAATTTTTTTAATTTTTTCTTTAACCCCAGATGTTGCATGGAAAGATGGTAATATTTCGGTTACACGTTCAGGAAGATACAACTCATTAATCGATTCGCTTAATTCTCACAAATTATAATTTGGATCAATTCCCGTTAAATATCCTTCGGGTGTAATGCTTAAATATTCTTCTGGTATTTCATGGATTGTACCATCAAGTGGAATATAAATTTTAACGGTAAAATTTGTGGATAATATATCTTGATTATTTTCGGTGTATAAAACCGTACCATCAACAACATATGTTGCTGGTTTTAATGATGATTTTCAATTGATCATTCCATCACGAATTAAAATTAAATTCTCGTTGTTAATTTCTGGTGAAACGCGGGTAATCGCTCAATCACATCGATTACCAGGAATCACTTCACCTTTTTGGTTTGTCACTAAAATTTCTTTCGTTCCAGCACTATTGAATTTTCCGTCAATTGTGGTATTGTTATTTTGAACATAAATTTTTGTTGTCCCTTCGTTCGATGAACCAGAAGAAGTATTTTCGTCCGGTAAAATATAATCACGGAACAAATAAATCCCCCCGCCGACAATAACCGCGATTAAAACAAAAACGAAAACTTTATTAATAAAACTAAAAAAGGGATTTTTTTGGTTTGTGTCGCGGTAATGATACTTTTTAGCCATAAAATCGATACATATATATTATATAATATATGTATATATGCATCATCAAAAAAAGCTCCGTTCATCGTTGATTTTATTGCAAAATTGTAATTTAATCAGCATGGATCCGCAACTTGCAAAAATCGAATATGGGATCGATGTATTAATCAAAAACCAAAAAATTGCCAAAATTGCTCATAAAATTGCAAGTAAAGGTGCAAAAATCATTGATTGTACGAATCGCTACATCGTTCCGGGATACATCAATGGTCATACACACATTCCGATGTCGCTATTTCGAAACACGAATGAAGGATATAATTTACAAGATTGATTAGCGAAAGCCATTTGGCCAATCGAAAATAAAATGAATGATGAAGATATTTATACTTTTTCGTTGCTTTCATTCTACGAATCATTGCTTAATGGTGTGACAACGGTACATGATATGTATTTTCGGACCGATGTAATCATTAAGGCACGACAAGCCGCGCAAATTAACTTAATGACGACGGTAACTTTGATGGATGCTGATGGCAAAATTGCTGGTGAAAAACGGTTAGCAAATTTTGCCACAATTGTGCGCCGTTATCCGCAGGAGTTATTTTCCGTTGGTTTACACGGTTTATACACATGTTCGTTGCCATATATAAAAAAGTGCTTAGCTAAAGCTAAGCAGCTAAATTATCAATTAATTCATTTACATTTTTGTGAAAATGATCAAGAAGTACGGGATATTAAGCGCCGCTTTTTGGTTAAAAATCCGTCGGATGTATTAGTAAAATATTTTAAATCTTTTCAGTTAGTTTTGGCACATTGTGTTTGTTTAAACACAACTGATTATTTAAATTTGCAAAAGCTAAATGTTAGCGTTGTGCATAATCCGATCAGTAATGCGCAATTAGGTTGTGGATTTGCTGATATTGTTAAATTAATTCAGCACAAAATTAATGTTTGTATCGGCACCGATGGTCAAGGATCAGGTGTAAACTTAAACGTAATTGAAGCGGTAAAATATGCTGTTTTAATTGCTAAATCATTGCATAAAAATCCGTGCGTATTAGATGCATATGATGCGTTAAAATTGATTACCATTAATGCGGCGCAAGCATTGGGATTAAGTGCGTGTAAAGGTTCAATCAGTGTTGGCAAAGATGCCGACTTAGTAATCTATCAATTTCAAAATTTGCAAATGTATCCAATTAACGATCCAATTGCCGACATCGTTTACAACTCAACTAGCGCGGATATTCAATCGGTTTTTGTGAATGGAAAAATGGTAATTAATCAACAAAAACATTTAACAATTAATCGCGATAAATTGTTAAAAAAATGTGAAAAATTACAGACAATTTTATTACATAAATCACATTCTAAATAATTTCCCCATATAATATATATATACTAATCATGGGTATTGAAGTTCTTTCCGTTGATTCACTAGGCAACCGTCTCCGTCGTAATTTGCGTTCAGTTAGTGATCTATTTTCATGAGTATCAGTTATTTGAGCTGGATTATTACTTCTAAGCTCAATCGCCCTAATTGTCTTTGCATATGCTTTTGCTAAAGTCTTTGATGATATCTTCTATCATAACGATACAATTATCCGTGAAGGATTTGATTTAGTTTTTAAATATTTGTGGTTTTTACGTGTCTTTCCTGGTGCTTCAATTTACCAAGATGCTTCAAAGAAAGGTAGTTTACTCGCATTTCTTACTGCATTAGCGATTCTTGAAATTATCTTCGCTTTCATTGTTAAACATACTGCAACTTTAGCATTGCAAGATTCACGTCATCACTATATCGCTGGTGTGCTTATTTCATTATTTTCAATTGCGTTAGTTAATCCATTTTCGTTAGTGTCAGGAATTTTATTAATTATTGCTCACGGTGAAAAGAATATGAAATCAGTTGATCGAGTTCAAGATGAAGTTACGCAACATTTGCAATTTCGTTTGGGCGGGACAACCTTTTGACGTGTAATTGCCAAATACGTTAGTTTAATTTCATTTATTCTTGCGACACTTGCTGCATTAGGTTTGCTCGCATTAATTCTGGCTGAAGCATTAAATATTGAACAAATTTTAAATTTTGCCGTTGGTGGTAAAACACTTGATGCATATTTCCAACAAATATTTGTCGATACGGAAAAATGGATCGCATATGCCATTTTAGCGCTAATTGCCGTGGCATTATTTGTACTTAACATTCTTTTCTTACGTGGTTTTTGAATTGCTGCTCAAGACAATTTATCACACGCTCAATTATGTTGATGTTCATTAATTGGTTTACCGCTTAATCCAATTGCTGGTTTATTAGTTGGCTTAACACGTAATCATACAAATAAATATAATGAAGAAGTTCCAAGTCTCAAAACTTTCAGTGAAGTTAATAAATTAGATGATATTATTAATGCACCATTGCCAGCAACCCCAAAAATTGATGAAGATGAATTAAATCAAATTATTGCGGCTGATGATCATGATTTACAATCAAAAGTTTCATCACTTTTATCACAAAGCGATCCAGTTGTTGCTGATTCATCAGCGATCACATCACTTCCAGCTGTCCACGGTAATGATTATGTTTCTAATCATAATTTTAACTTTACCCACCGAATTGTGATTGATCACCAACAAGCTGCCGTTGCCGCACCAGTCCAAACGGTTGTTGCTGCTCCAGTTGCTGCTGAACCAGAACACGTTGAAAAAACCGCTCCCGTTGCTCACGGTAAAGGTGATACAAATTCAACCCTCCACGAAACCTCAACAATTAATATTAATAATTATACTAATCTTCCTGAATCTGGTAGTGGGGCAGTTGCAAGCGGTCATTCACGTTTCAATCCACTTTTAATTCCATCAAAAGAATTAGCCGTGATTGTTGGTAAACATTTAATTACCCGTAGTTCAGCGATTAAACGTGTTTGAGAATATATTAAAAAACACGAATTACAAGATCGAACAATGATTAATGCTGATGATGTTTTAAAAACAATTACTGATAACAATCCTCGAATTACCATGTTTGAAGTACCAAAATATGTTGGCAAAAATTTATCCAAACCAAAAGTTAAAGCAAAATTGAAGGAAAAAGGAAAAGATTAAATGTCAAGATATACTGGTAGTATTTTTCGTAAATCACGTCGTTTGCAATTTTCATTGCTCGAAAACAACAAAGAGTTTACTAAACCAAATAGCAAGAAACGCCAAACGCCACCTGGTCAACATGGTGCGAATCGTGCGAAACAACCATCGGAATATAAATTACAAATTTCGGAAAAACAAAAACTGGCTTTAATGTACGGTTTGAATGATGCACAATTAAAACGTTTCACTTTATTAGCCCGAAAAATGAAAGGTTCAAACTCCCAAAATCTACTTAATCTACTTGAATCGCGGGTTGATAATTTAGTTTATCGAATGGGCTTTGCGCCAACCCGTCGTGCTTCACGTCAATTGGTTAATCACGGTCATGTTCGGGTTGATGGTAAGAAAGTAACGATTCCGAGTTTAATTGTCCCAATTGGTGCGATCATTACCATTCGTGATGCATCAAAGAATTTAGGTGTTGTTAATGCGAATAAAAATCTTGATTTAGTTGGTTTTGTGGAAGTTGATAGTAAGAATAAATCTGGCAAATACTTACGTTTCCCAGAACGGAACGAACTTAATCCTG
>JAITFD010000025.1 GCA_031281575.1 Mycoplasmataceae bacterium
ATCCTCATTCATATTTTTTTCAAAATGCATACGAAGAGCGAATTCTGGAAACGATATAATTTGATTTAATTTTTTATAAATCATATAGTAAATAAAATGTTCACAATTTATTGGTAATGGATTAGCTGAATTTTAAATTCACCTCAATCGTCAGCAAGGTGTTGAATAGTTATTATATTTTAAAAAATATAATAATATTATATGAATGCACATTTTGCATTAACTCGTCAAGCAAAAATCCGCCTTTATATTTTGATTTCGATTGTGGTCAGTGTTGTCCTTTGGGCATCGATCTATTTGATGAACAACGGTCGAAAAGATCCTTATGCATTTAAAGTTGGCGATAATATTACGATTGCAACCAAGGAAGATGCCCAAAAGTATATTGAACACATTGAAAACCGCTACGATCCGTTACCAGCTAATTGATGAATAATTTTGTCAGGGGTCATTGAATTTCTTCATGAAATGTATGATAAAATATATGAAATTGAGCGTTTACCACAAAATTTACCCGATGTTCGTAATGGTACGATTCCGTATGTTGAGATTGTCTATTCAATTGCGGAACAAATTATTAATGATGAAATTACAGCGGGATCGCTAACTTCTTTTAAAGTTAATGAATATGGTCAAATTGTTGATGGGACAATTACGATTTTAAATAATCGCATTTCAACGGAATATGATTTAGCCGCATTATCGAACATCGGTAATAATGGCCAGCTCACTTTTTTGACTTCCAATTTCTGAGTTGTTCCAACGGTTAATGATTTTTGTGGTGAAGTATGAGGTTTAGGAGTGCCTTCAGCAGTAACAACTAATGGCGAATGGTTAGTAAATCATAAAAATATTGTCGACGATGGCGAAAATATGAATATTTTAGAAACGTCGCTTTTTTCCATAAAATTAGCCGAACATGGATCGTTTGGTTTTGGGTTTGGTATGAAATTTTCTTTCAATTTAAATCTTACTATTAACGAACTTACTACAAATGTGCATTTTACTAATCCTGATACAACCTATTTTTATCCTCATTCATATTTTTTTCAAAATGCATATGAAGAACGAATTCTGGATACAATATAATATATTTGATTTTGATAAAACTCGATGATAAATTTTAAAGCACTGTGACAAAACCAACAACGGATTATTTATTCAATAATCGGTTTAGTTTCGACAATTTTTGTATTAACGACATTTGCGTTGTGTATCAAATGGAATCGCGTAGCAAGCGATACTAATCCAACTAATTATGTTGGTAATTTTACCGGAACAGATTGGGTTGGTTATCAATCTGGAACATTATCGATTGCCGCATTATCTAATCCGGAAGGGAAAAATCACGGTACTTGTAAAATTCTCACAGATAATGATAATTATGTTGCGCATAATTTGATCATACCTAATATCATAAAAGATAATGCGGATAATTTATATGACATTATTCAAATTGGCGATTCGGCGTTTAACGGTAACGACGCATTAACCGGAACACTAATATTACCAAGCGTGTTGCAAACAATTGGTAATTCTTCTTTTTTTGCTTGCCATCACCTAAGCGGTGATTTAATTATCCCTGAAGGCGTTACGAGCATTGGTGAATACGCCTTTATTGCCGCTGGTTTTACGGGTAATTTAACAATTGCTTCAACCGTTGAAACAATTGGTACATCAGCTTTCCGTGGTTCAGAATTTACGGGCACATTAATGTTTAAAGAAGGTCTTAAAACGATTGGTTTTCAAGCATTTCAAAATACTAGATTTTCTGGTACATTAATTTTGCCGAGTAGTTTAACTAGTATTAGTGAAGCAGCTTTCGGGGTTTGTGAATATTTCACGGCATTAATATTTAAATATAGTAATACAACCATTGCCACTGATGCATTTCGTTATTGTAGCGGTTTACGTTATCTTGCCTTTGATGGCTGAGCTGCTGCACCCAGTTGAACAACCGAATTTGCATTTGGTAATTTACGCGACATTGGGATTATTTATTCGTTGAATAGTGCTTGTTCACCAATTACGTTGCGCACTGCTTTATCGGCTTGCGGTCTACCACCAGCTTGAGCAGCAGGATCCGGTTTCATCTTTTAACAAATATTATATTATAATATAGATAAGATGATTTTAGTGAATCAAAAGATGCGTGATTACGCCAAAGTAATTGTGAAAGTTGGAGCTAATGTCCAACCAAAACAACGAGTTATAATTGACGCAATTGTTGATGCTGTTCCCTTAGTTAATTTAGTTGTTGAAGAATGTTATCGCGCTGGTGCAAGTCATGTTGAAGTACGATATGATGATATTCGTTATAAACGTTTGCAATATCAAAATGAAGCATTAGATGTATTAACCGATCTACCAGATTACTTTGTTAAATATCGCAGTGAAGATGTATTAAAAAAAGGCGCATGTCGGATTGCAATTCGTGGTTCTGATCCAAATGGATTTAAAGGGATTGATCCAAAAAAGATTATGCAAATCCAACGCGCTTTATCAACAAAATTAAAACCACTTTCGGAATGAACAATGAAATCAAAATGTCAATGAACGATCGCTTGTTGACCATCAGTTGAATGAGCACAATTAGTTTTTCCAAAATTAACACCTGAAAAAGCCGTTGATGCATTATGAGAAGCAATTCTAAAAACAGTGCGAGTAGACGGGAAAAGCAATCCGATTGCTGCATGAAAGCAACACAATGATTTAGTTGAAACATATGCGACAAAATTGAATAAATATAATTTTGATTATATTGAGTGTAAAAATAAATTAGGGACGAATATTAAAATTAAATTAGTGAAGAATCACATTTGATTGTCTGGTCGGGAAAGAGGATTACACAATCAATGA
>JAITFD010000012.1 GCA_031281575.1 Mycoplasmataceae bacterium
GATTATAATATTGCATGATCGACCACTAATGTTGATAATTGATATTGTAAATATGAAAAAATTGCTGCCATGGAAGACTATCTTTTTGTTGTAATTTATTGTGGAGCAGCGTTATCAACTGGTAGCACAGGAACAGTTGAATTTACTGGTAAAATAGCTATTGTTAATCCATCCGATCCAACAAGCCTACCTGCGCTTAAGGATGCTAAACTTACCTTTAAATATACCGTATAATAGTTAATCCGATTTACCAATCATTAACTTATTTCTTTTTATAAATAAGATATACAATTTAAAAAAAAGCGGCAATAAACTATAAAAAAAGCTTTGGCAATATGCAATCTAATAATATATTTTTTATATAATTAAAATATGCAATTAAAAAGATTAATTTCGCTTAGTTTTGTGGTTATTGGAATAGCAGCGACTACCATTTGATCAACCAATTGCAGTAATAAAGAACTTACCTTAGGTTCATATACGGCTATTTTATTAAATGGTCCAGTTAGTGGTAGCGGTGATGATCCAGGGAAAGCTGCAACATATGATCTAGCGGTGCGAGCATCTGGGGTTAGTGCGACACCGTTAGTCGTAAAACAATATGGCTATATTACTAATCTCACTCATCAGATCCAATTTTCTGGAAAAATAATTGGTGATTTTTTGAGTGGATATAACGGTCAATCAGTTGCTTTTACCCCCACTGGTGATGGTTGATTTGCCCATTATTATGGTAATACTTTTGAAGGTGTTTTTTCGGCTTTCTTTGTGGTTATCTATACTGGTGAAGAACCATATGGATTACAACCAAATAAGATTACCTTTAATGGTAAATTTGCCAATCAACCGAATCAGCCATTTGCGAATTTAGTTGATACATCATTAACTTTTAATTGAATTCCATCGGTATAATTTTGTCTGAAATTTACATTAAAGATATAATATAGATAACGAAACTTGTATTTGTCGATGGCAAACAAAGAACTTTCTTCTACCAATAATCGAATTCCAACATATATTTTTGCCCTTGGTGGTTTAGGTGAAATTGGAAAAAATATGGACGTGATTGAACACGAGGACGAAATTTGAATTGTTGATTGCGGTTTACGTTTCCCAGATAAAAACTATGGTTTAAAAGGTGTTTCATACTTTGTTTGTTCATTTGATTATTTAGTTAAAAATGTGCAAAAGATTAAAGGTTTAATTATCACCCATGCCCATGATGATCATATCGGTGGGATTGCGTATTTATTAAAAACAATTCCGATTCCGAAAATTTATGCTGCACGTTTAACTTTAGAAATTATTAATCGTAAATTAAGTGAATTTGACGATTTAAAAGCCCACGAAATGGCTGAGATTAATGATGATACAGTTTTAACATCAAAGCATTTTAAAATTGACTTTTTCCGTGTTTGTCACTCAACCCCTGATGCATTTGGTGTTTGCATGCAAACGGTCAATGGAATTATTTGTATTAGTGGTGATTTCCGTTTTGATTTTTTAACCCCAGGTGAACAAACTGATATTAATAAAATTTCCCAAATCGCGGCACGAAAAGTTGATTTATTATTATGTGAATCAACTAATGCTCAAACCCCTGGGTTTGGTAGTAGTGAAAAATATGTATTTGAGGAATTAGATAAAACAATTAGCCAATGTAAAGGGCGGATCTTTATTGCGGTCTTTGCATCAAATCTATACCGAATTATGCAAATTGTGATGGCTGCAGTTAATAACGGTCGGAAAGTATTTGTGTGTGGACGCAGCATGAATAACAATATTGAAGCGGCAACTAAAGCGGGATATTTAAAAGTTCCAAAAGGTGCAATTATTGATGATTTACGTGATATCGGATCATATAACCCCCGTGATATATTAGTGTTAATTACTGGTGGACAAGGGGAAGAGAATGCGGCATTAAATAAAATGGCAACCGGTTCCCACCAAACTCTACGTTTTGAACCAGAAGATACCGTTATCTTTTCGTCAAGTCCAATTCCTGGTAATTACGAATCGCTTCAAGATTTATTAAACAAACTTTATCACGCTAATGTGAAGCTATATATTTCAGATAGTGATAAAAAAATCCATTCATCTGGTCATGCTACCCAAACGGAATTGCAATTATTTATTCGTTTATTTAATCCGCGTTATGTTTGACCAGTCCACGGTGAATTTAAAATGTTAAAAGAATTAAATCACATTGGGAATGAACTTGGTTATGCCCCAGAACAAATTATTTTACCCCGCCATGGTGATCAAGTCGCAAAAGTTGAATTACTTAATCATATGGTTCATGTTACGGATCAAATGGTGCAAGCGAATGATGTGCCAGTTGATGGGAAAAAAATCATTACGGATATTTCGTTATTTAATGATCGACAAGTATTAGCAAATAACGGTATCATCAATGTTTCATTACTCATTGATCAAAAGGCCGGGAAAGTGGCTTCGGTGCCCAATTTAGCCATTCGGGGAACCTTTTATGCCCAATCCAATAAAGACTTAATTAATGAAATTAAAATGAACATTAAAAACAATTTAGATTCATTCATTAGCAAGAAAGGTGTGGCAAATGTGCATCCGGAAGATGTTGATAAAGTTATTAGTGATACAACATTATTTTTTATCCATCGTCGTTATAAAAATAAAAATCCCTGGATAATTTGCACGGTATTCTACGCGAGCAGATAATATAATATAAGTACGATGAAAGCTAAAGTAACTTTAGCGTGTGAAGAATGTAATGCGCGGAATTATCATTTACACCGGAATAAAAATGCTGTGACCCGCTTGACATTAAACAAATATTGCCCCCATTGCAATAAAGTAACTAAACACATCGAAACAAAATAATATGAATATTTTAGAAAAGCAACATCGATTAGAACAAAAATTAGCGCGAAAAAATGCGAAGTTTTTAGTTTGACGTGAAAAAAAGATCCAAAAAATTCACCAAAAAATTAAGAATTATCAAGCGATTATTAACGCGAACGATAATCCAAAACTTAAACATATCGCTGGTAATAAAATTCATACTTTAAACTATCATCTTGAGCAATTAACGAAACGTGAACGATTAACCGAAGAAGACACTTTTAATTTCAAATTTAAACGTTGATTTTTCGGTGTTGGGAAAGAGTTTTCCCGAATCAGTTGACCAAAAAAAGGTTCGGTATTACGCGATTTTGTTATAATAATAATAATCGTTTTCGCCATTGCGCTGATCTACTTTGGAATTGATGCATTAATTATTCCATTAATTAAAACCGATCCAGCAACAACGACCGAACAAACGACCGCTCTCATCTTTTAATATGTCAAAACTTACACCGAAGAATTCCGCTCATCAATGATTCATCATCAGTGCGATTGGTTTTAAAGAAAAAGGCATCGCTAAAGATTTAATTGATAAATTAAAAACTTACGGATACTATGGTCCGGATCAAGATGTGCGGGAAATTAAAATTTTTGAAACTGAATCAGTTACGACAGCGGAATACGATCGGGATAATAAATTTGTGCCAAAAAATTTACGTGATACGAAAAATACCACTTGAAAAGAATTACCGAATGGTCGTGTGCAAAAAACGGCACGCCGATTAATTAACCGTTATCCTTCGTATATTTTTATTAATATGCGTTATAGCCCTGATTTATGGTACCTTGTCCGAAACACACCGGGTGTATTAGGTGTGATCGGTTCAAGTGGTAAAGGGAAAGCGCCAATTCCCATTAGTCAGGAACAGTACGAACAATTAACTAATCAAAAAGCTAGTGCACCAACACCAGTTGTTCAATCATCTGTAAATGGGGAAATTGAATTATTAGAAAAAAATCATGTTAAAATTTTGCGTGGGCAATTTGTTGATGCAAAAGGTGTTGTCAAAGCGGTTGACAAAGCAAATAAAATCGCCAAAGTGGCAATTGATGCATTTGGTCGTGATCAAATCATTGATGTTGATTTTAACGACTTAGAAAAGATTTAAGATGGATCGTGCACAAATTATTAATATCTTAAAAGAAATTTGCGCGGGCAAGAAAGTTAATTTTAATGAACAAAAACTCGATATTGATTTCAAAACATTAGGCTTAGATTCATTACAATTAGTTGATCTAATTTATAAAGTTGAAGAACGTTTAAATTTACAACTACCCGATCAGGAATTAATGAATATTAAAACCTTAAACGATATCGTTAACCTATTATTGAAGTTAAGTAAATAAAAAAATATAATATAATCGTATGAAGCGAACGAAAAAAATTGTTTTTGCGTTAATTGCTATTTTCCCATTTTGTTTTTTAATCTTGGCATTAAGTGGTTGTTCACGAACAATGCCAACCGCAATTATCATTAATGATTCATTAAGCAAAAGCCACGGGTGAACAAAAACCAGCGATATTGATTTAGATGGGCTGATTATTCATGGATTACCGCCCCATATGTATACTTATACAAATTGGCATGATGATAATTCTTGGCCACAATGACGGGCTGCACATTCATTTGACGATAAGCGATATAAACCAACCTTTGAGAATGGTCGTCCACCCGGTAAAGCAAATGGTAATGCAACCGAAAAAGCGGATTGAAAATTTTGGGAAGAATGGGATAAAAAACAGTCTGGTTCATTTAATATCGTTAACCACTATAATGGTGAGGCAATTGTTGATGAATCAACCACACCAGATACGCGAACAGTCATTCCCCGTGTTAAAGCCGCTTATGTAAACAACGCTGTGCCTTATCGCTATAAAAACGCCTATGACTTATCACCAACTAACCCAGATGTATTAGATGGCGGATTATTTATTAACGGTAAATTATACGAAGCTGATCACAATTTATTTATTTTTCGCGGGATCGTTATCTTATTAAAAGATTTTGATACTAAAGTTGATACTGGTGAATATCGCCGTGAATTGGAATGAAAAGCAAGCTATAAAAATATGTTGGGCGGAACTGACACTATTGTTTTTACTGCCGAAGTACTTTATCGGGTAAAGGATTAACGATGCGGACCAAGCGCTGATATATTTTTTTAATATTTCCCTTCATAATTTTTAGTTGATCAGCGCTTGTTTTATCAAGTTGTAGTGAAACTTATCCGACGTCTTTATTATTTACAATGACGATGACTGTGCCGACTGAGAAAAGTCCAGCCGTCGCGGTATTAATTAAAACCAATTCGAACCTAAGCGATGATTGATTAGTGATTAAATCTGTCGATGATAATCATAAAGTTGCAACGGTCAAAAATTTAAATATTGTGATTGATGTTGCGAAAATCAATAATCATTGAGACATCATGATCGCAACGATTTGTGCATATAACATTCAAAAATCGGTCGGTTTGCAAGGATCGCGTGATATTTTATGTTCGGTCGCAAAGCGTTCGGACTTGCTTAATCCAAGTTTTCATGTTATCACATTCAATTATGAACTCACTGAATAAAAGACATTGAACATTAATCACAGGATGTTGGATAATGTTTTTTCTTGCTTTTAGCTCAACAAGTTGTACACTTGGTCAATATCCAGCATTTGTAATAATTCAAATTAATCCCGAAAGCGCCGCCACAAAAACAATGTCTTATTATAATCAGTACGCCCCGTCGAATTTACAAAATCATACCCCGTTGCCCAATGCCGCTTTTACACGACCAATTAATTCATGAGCGAATGAATTTGATCATCGCTACTATATCCAAACAGTTAACGCGGATGATAATAACAAGCCAATGATTATCAATAATATTTTTTTTGGTGGATATATTTGCCAATTTAATGACACTTGAATTTTTATGTCTGGTGCATTTTTTTTATTTAATCATCCCAATTTAAATCCCGGATATACCCACGAAATTGAATTTTTTCATGTGATGGTTAAAGATACAATTAATGATGCTGATTTTGCCTATATTACGATCACCATTAAATATATTGTTGAATAATTTAATTAATCGGTTTTAAAACAAAACGCTCAATGATCCGAATCGGGTTGTAAGAACGTTTTGATTTTCTTAATCCAGGAATGTCCAAATCTGATTCCCGGTTAATCATTGTTTGGGCCGTAAATTGTTTTGCTGTTAATTGGACTAGAATCGCATAACTGCCTTTATATTTGGCATTGGCTTTTTCAAAGAGAATATCCACATATTTTGGGTATTGTTTAAAAATTGTTAAGCCAATAATTTGTTGATCAACCAGTAGTAAAAAGCATTTTATTCCATAAGCTTGATAATTTTCTAACGCATTAACGATCGGCAAATTATCATTTCATACACCAACCGTTTTTTCATTAAATCAAGTGGTTAAAAATTGCTTAACTATCGTTAAATCAGACGGTTGATATTCGCGAAATTCGGATCGATATAATTTGTTAAATTGATTGACTAAATTCCGTTTATCTTGAAATTTTTTGCCCGGATAATTTGCTAAATCACTGGCTAAATAAATATAATCGGCATAACCCGGATTTGGCAAAATTTCGTATTGGAAATCAGCGATCGGATGTTGTTTCAAATACGCCGCTTGCATTGGTAACAAATTAATCTCTCAAGTTGGTTTATTTGGTATTTGCTTAATTTGTTCAATGTATGCTGGCAAATTATTGATTGTACATCGTGGCGGATCGAATTGTCATGTCTGGTCAATCACGGAATAAACATATGTGCCAATTTGATCATGTGCGACATATTGCTCAATAATTGGTGATCAAATATAACATGATCAAAATTGCGATTCAAAGTTAATTTCGTCGTAATTATTGGTAGCAAAAACCGCTTCATCATTTTGCTTTAACTTGTGAAAGACCATACTATAAATATTATATCTTTAGCAAAAAATGGATTGAAAATTATCATTTATGATAAAGATGATATAATATATGTATTTATGGCTAATCGCCGTCAAGCTAAAACCCAAATCACGAAATCAGCAAAAACAACAAACTATCCATTATCTGCTACGCACGAACACGATCATTTTGTTTGACGAATTAATAACAAATTTAATTGAAAATTAGTTGGTCAATTGTTATGTGTAACATTCCTGATTTACGCCATTGAAACGATTTCTTATTTTTATGCTGCGACATGATCTGGTAATTTATTTGATTCATACGATCCTGATTACACAATTAATTTGCAACTACCAATTGATAAAATTATTCCCTGAGGTAGTTGATTATTTCCGTTTTACATCATTTGACCATTTATCTGGTTTTTTCTAATTCCCCTTTTTATTTATTTAAGCGGTGGTAAAAAAGATTATTATTTTTATGTTGTTAATTCGTTAATTATTTACGTGATTGGAACATTTATTTATATCGTTTTTCCAACAACTTGTACACCGGCCCAATTTATGAAATTTGACTCAGCTGAAGGATTAGCATTCGATTATAGTACTGGTCCATTCATTGATCAAACAACTAATTTGGCTTTTGGCGGAATTTATCAATTAGATAACAATTACTACCATTTATTGCAACCAGGCGATGCATTTTATGAAACATTATTTATTTTATCCCGTAATCCAAATAATGTTTGGGGTGCAATGCCTTCTTACCACAATTATTGAGCATCGTTATTTGTTTTCTTCGGTATTTTCAAAGGGAAGAAAATTTGGTGACGAGTGAGCATGATTTCAATCGGATTGTTAATCACAATTTCCACGCTTGCATTACATCAACATAACGTTGCTGATGTTGTCATAACTTATACATTAACATTTTTGGTATTGCTGGCAACAAAAGCAAAAAAATGACATTTACATTGCGAAAAAGCATTAAATAAGCTATTTCGGATTAGGTATTAATCAACTTAACAAATCGATTACTATCTATACTTAGTATAGAAAATAACCAATAAAACTAGCCTAATTAAGCAATTTTGTTGGTATTTCTTCAATCAGTGCGCGTATAATATAGTATTTTTCTTATATAATAAATGTGTAGTATGATACTTTTCCAAAAGTGATCATTAATAACACCTAGAATATGAGTGAAAAAAAAGAGTGAAGAATCCGCCTAAGTTCTTACGACCACATGTTGCTTGATTCAACTGTGAAGAAATTTGTTGCGGCCGCAAACAAAGAAAACTGTTTGTTAAAGGGACCAATTCCATTACCCACGAAAATTGAAGTCTATACGTTTTGTCGGGCACCGCATATTGAAAAGCGATCAATGGAACAGTTTGAACGTTTAACACATAAGCGTTTATTGATTATTGATGGTAATAACAAGAATGCCATTAATTCCATCAAACACGTTATTGTACCTGCCGGAGTGGAAATTCACGTTAAGAATTAGGAGATCACATGAAATACATTTTAGGAACAAAAATCGGCATGGTACAATTATATGAAACATCAGGGCATGTGATTCCTTCCACCGTGATCCACTGTGAACCCAACGTCGTATTAGAAATCAAAACACCAGAAAAACATGGTCATAACGCCATTAAAGTTGGTTACAAGACTACCAAAGAAAACAAAAACAATCAAGCCCATAACGGGATTTTTAAAAAAGTTAATGTTCCGGCTCGGAAAATTATTCGTACATTTACGAATCCGACCGGAACTTTTAAAATTGGTGATTTAATCGGTGTTAGCCAATTTACACCCGGTGAATATGTTGATGTTCAAGGTGTCACTCGTGGTCGAGGATTTACTGGAGCAATCCAACGTTGAAACTTTAAAATTGGACCATTATCCCATGGTGCTGGTTATCCGCACCGGTACCAAGGTTCAATTGCCATGGGTCGTGGTGGTTCACAAGCGCAACGAGTCGCAAAAGGGAAAAAGATGCACGGACATTATGGACATGAAACGGTCACGATGCAAAATTTAAATGTCGTGTTAGTGAACAATGACGAAAACTTATTAATTGTTTCTGGTGCGATTCCTGGTCCAAAAGGCGAAACTGTGTTAATTAAATCTTCTTACAAGCGACCAAACGAAAAGATTAAAGTTGACTTAATTACCAAAGTTTCCCAACAAAAGATTTTACAAGAAAACGAAAAATTAGAGGATAAAGAACAATTACATGCCGCAAATGTTGAGGCTGAACATCAAGAACAAGTTACGGAAAATCAACCAGAAGTGAAAAAGGAGGAACAAAAATAATGACTTTAACTGTTGTTGATTTACAAGGTCAAACTGTTGGGACAGTTGAATTAGATCCAAAACTGTTAGTTGATCACGTCAATAAACAAGCAATTTTTGAACAAATTATTGCCGAAAATGCTGCCCAACGACAAGGAACTTATTCCACATTAACTCGGGGTGAAGTTCGTGGTGGAGGAAAAAAACCCCGTCCACAAAAACACACCAATAAATCCCAATTAGGTTCAACCCGTGCTTCACATTGTGTTGGTGGTGGTGTAGCTTTTGGTCCGAAACCTGGGCGTAACTATAAATTATATTTAAATGCGAAAGCGAATCAATTAGCTCTTAAATCAGCTTTGACATTAAAAGCAAAACAAAACCAAATTATTGTTTTAGATGATCAAGCAAGTTTAGCTAAACCAAATACAAAAACAATTGCAACATTATTAAAGAAATTACAATTTAATCAAAATGCTTTAATTATTACTGATAGTAATATTATTAATAAATCAGCGCAAAATTTAGCCCGAGCAATTGCGAAAAAGCCAACTTGTGTTTCGGTTAAAGATATTGTTAATGCCCACAATTTATTAATTCAAAAAGCAGCTTTAGCTGCTTTTGGAAAGGCGGGTAAATAATGTTAGATTTTACGCGGATTATTTTAAAACCATACCAAACGGAAAAAACTTATGGACAAAAAAATGATCCATACCCAAAATATGCTTTTGTTGTTGATAAAAATGCGACAAAATATGATATCGCCATTGCCTTTGAAACAATTTATGGTCACCATCCAATTAAAGTTGCAACCCAAATCCGGAAAGCTGCTCGTACACGCAGTGGAACACTGCATCCTGGTTTTACAAAAACAATGAAGATTGCTTATGTTTCTTTACCAAGCGGTGTGAGTTTAGATCCCGCTGATCAAAAAGCCGCAAAAGAGGATGTAAAAGTGCAACCAGTTAATAATGAATATGTGAAGAAACAAGAAGTTACACCATCCGCTGATGCGAATGCTAATACTGCAGCACCAACAGCAACCAAAACGGAAATTAATTCTGGTGCAGAAGGAGGAAATAGTTAATGGCAATTCGAACAATTAAAACCCGTAGTAGCGGCAAACGTAAAATTATTTTAATCGATTATAAACAATATTTAACGACTGATACTCCCGAAAAGAAATTAACAAAAAATATTCATAATGAATCAGGCCGTAATAACCAAGGAAAAATTATGACCCGTCATAAAGGTGGTGACGAAAAACGGCGTTATCGATTGGTTGATTTTAAACGCAACAAATTTAATGTTGAAGCAACGGTTAAAACCATTGAATATGATCCAAACCGAACTGCTTTTATTTCATTAATTGTTTATCGTGACGGATCAAAAAGTTACATCTTAGCACCACGTGATTTGAAAGTTGGTGATAAAGTTATTAGTGGTGAAGCAACGGATATTAAAATTGGTAACTGTTTAAAAATCAAAAATATTCCCGAAGGTACATTTATTCACAATGTTGAATTAATTCCTGGTCACGGTGGGCAATTAGCCCGTAGTGCTGGGACATCAGCTCAAGTTTTAGGGCGTGATGAAACTGGTCGATTTGTAATTATTAAATTATCATCGAATGAAACCCGAAAAGTGCCATTGGATTGTTTAGCAACCGTTGGTAGTGTGAGTAATGAAGATCATAATATAATTAACTTAGGTAAAGCTGGTAAATCACGTCATTTAGGGATTCGACCAACGGTTCGTGGTTCGGCAATGAATCCAATTGATCACCCCCACGGAGGTGGTGAAGGACGACAAGGAGTTGGTGCTGATGCGCCGCGAACGCCATGAGGAAAACGACATATGGGTGTTAAAACACGAAATAAAAATAAATATTCAACGCATTTAATTGTTCGAAGGAGGAATGCTAAATAATGTCACGTTCATTAAAAAAAGGTTTATTTGCGGATGATCATTTATTAAAAAAAGTTACGGCTGCAGTTGCTGCTAACAGCAAAAAACCGATTAAAACTTGAAGTCGTCGTAGTGCAATATTTCCGAACTTTGTTGGTTTAAATTTTAGTGTTTATAATGGCAAAACTTTCATCAATGTTTTTGTGACTGAAGATATGGTTGGACATAAATTAGGTGAATTTGTCCCAACCAGAACATTCAAAGTCCACTCATCAAATAATAAAGCCGCTGATGCTAAATCGGAAGCAACAACTGGTGCACCAAAAGAAGGAGGTAAAGCATAATGGGAAAAGCCATTGCCCAACAAAATAGCATCCATATTTCACCTCGAAAAGCCGGATTAATTTGTGATTTAATTCGTTTTAAATCAACTAATGAAGCTTTATCAATTTTAACTAATTTAGATAAAAAAGGGAGCGAAATTATTTTAAAATTATTAAAGTCAGCAATTTCCAATGCGACCCATAATCATGCCTTAGATGCCACGAAACTTTATGTTTTACAAGCCTTAGCAAATCAAGCAAAAATGATTAAACGAACAATGCCCAAAGCGCGTGGTAGTGCCGCATTAATTCGTAAACGTCATAGTAATATAATTATTATTGTTAGTGATAACCAAAGTGATCGTTTACCAGTGAAAAAAAGCAAAAAGCCAGTTGCGCGAAAGGAGTTAACTAAATAATGGGCCAAAAAGTCAACGCCAACGGTTTTCGGGTTGGTGTCAATAAAAATTGAACTTCTCGTTGAGTAACAAAAACCGGAATTGAAACCGGTAAATGAATTGTCGAAGATGAAAAAGTTCGTAAATTATTTATTCAACGTTTTGTTAACAACAAAATTAAAATTAATGCCCAAATCGTGCGGATTGAAATTGAACGACCAAGTCCCCGCGATATTTTAGTCTTAGTTTATTGTGGTCAACCTGGTTTAATTCGGGGAAAAGACGATAGTAATCTACCAGGATTAATTTTAGCAATCAACAAAATTGTTGGTCGTAAAACAAAAGTTAATTTACAAATTTTACCTTACGAAAATGTTTATTGAAGTGCACGAGTCATTGCCCGGGAAATTGCTGATGCGATCGAGAACCGAATTTCATTCCGAACTGCGCAAAAATCCGCCATTAAAAAAGCAATGAGTGCAAAAGTGGTTGGTGTAAAAACTTTAGTCGGTGGTCGATTAGGCGGTGTGGAAATGGCCCGATCAGAAGGTTATAGTAAAGGGATTGTCCCATTAACAACAATTCGGGCTGATCTTGATTTTGCGAAGGAAAATGCGCGGACAACTGCGGGAATTATTGGGGTAAAAGTTTGGGTTAACCGGGGCACAATTCTAGATAAAGGTTTAAACAACCAAATTACCCCAGTTAAATCTGAACCACGCCGAGCTCCACGCGAATTTAATCGAAATCGTGAAAAAGGAGGTGAAGCTAGCTAATGTTAGAACCAAAACGCGTTAAACATCGTAAACAACACCGAACATCATATGATGGAAAAGCGAAAGGGAATAAATTTGTGGCCTTTGGTGATTACGGATTAATGGCAACAACCGGTAACTGAATTACTGCAAAACAAATTGAAGCTGCGCGGGTAGTTTTAGCTAAATGTTTAGAAAAAACTGGCAAAATGTGAGTCCGTATTTTCCCCCAATTACCAATTACACGAAAGCCATTAGAGGTGCGAATGGGTTCAGGAAAAGGTAATCCGGAATATTGAGTTGCTGTTGTTAAAGCTGGCACAATTATGTTTGAAATTGCTGGTGTCACTGATGCTGTTGCGAAAGATACATTACGTAAAGCTGGTGATAAATTAGCCGTGAAAACGCGTGTTGTTAAGAAAGGAGCATTACCACATGATTAAAGAATTAACCCAAAAAACCAGCGAAGAATTAGTGATTTTAGCTTTACGTTTAAAACTGCAATTATTGCAAGGTCGTTTTGCCGCAGCAAGTGGGGCATTAGATAAGCCGCATAATTTAAAACAAATTCGCAAAACGATTGCCCGTATTAATACGATTTTAACCCAACGTAATCAAGCGATTTCGATTGGTTCACACGGTGTGGCATTATTAGATCGCAAAACTAATAAATTTAAAAATTTAAATGCCGAAGCTGGCCAAACAATTTCCGCTGCTGAGCGTGACTTAGTGAAGAACAATAGTGAATTAGCGGACATCGAAACCAAAGCGGACAAAAAAATTGATAAGAAAGAACAAAAAATTCACTTACAAGAAAAAGTCAAAGAATTGAAAAGTCAAACCGAAGTTAAAACACCAATTATTCGGAAAACTGTGGGAGGAAGTTAGAAAATGAGTGATAATATAAATATGGCAGCACCAATTAGTAAAAACCGAAAAAGCTTTCAAGGCATTGTTGTTTCAACAAAGATGCAAAAAACGATTGTGGTGGAAGTTGAACGTAAGTTTTCCCATCCGCGTTTTAAAAAGCTCGTTATTTCGCATAAAAAATATCACGTGCATGATGAAGATAGCACTTGTAAAGTCGGCGATAAAGTAAAAATCATCGAAACCCGTCCGTATTCACGAACAAAGTTTTACCGTGTGCAAACCATTTTGGAGAAGGCGAAATAGGAGGCAATTATGTTACAAGTACAAACAATGATGAACGTGACCGATAATACCGGAGCAAAAGTAGCCCAAATTATTAAAATCCCCAAAGCATCAAAACCGCATTATGCTCATATTGGCGATATCGTTAAAGTGGCAATTAAAGATGCAACCCCAACGGCAACATGTAAAAAAGGAACAATGGCTTTAGCGGTAATTGTTCGTTCACGTCATGGCGTTCACCGGGGCAATGGCATTAAATTAACTTTTAGTGATAATGCTTGTATTTTAGTTAAAGAAGATAAGAGTCCAATCGGTACGCGTGTTTTTGGTCCAGTTGCTCGTGAAGTTAAAGAGAAAGGATTTAATAAAATTGCCTCGCTTGCAGCGGAGGTATTGTAGAAAGGAGGCAAAATGAATCGAATAATTCGGGGTGATCGAGTGCGTGTAATCGCAGGGAAAGAAAAAGCTAAAACGGGCATCGTAATTAATGTTTATCCGAAAAAACAAACCGCTATTGTTGAAGGAATTAACATTATGAAACGTCATGTTAAACCTGGTAAAGGGAATAACGATAAAGGCGGAATTAGTAGCAAAGAGTACCCAATTAGTTTAGCAAAATTAGCAATTATTGATGAGAAAGGAAAAAACGGCATCAGTAAAGTTAAATTTGTGATCAAAGATGCACAAAAAGTGCGAATCGCGAAACGTTCAAACACGACATTAACTGGTTCAACGAAAAAATAATAATGGCAAAAAAACACGAAGTAAATTCTTTTAAAGATAAATATGCAAAATTAACAACGAAAGCCTTAATGGAGGAATTTAAATATCGTTCACCGATGCAAGTTCCCCATTTAGAAAAAATCGTGATTAATGCCGGAATCGGGGATGCAACAAAAGATGCAAAATTGATTGAAGCAGCATTTAACGAGATCCAAAATATTACTGGCCAAAAACCCGTTTTAACCAAATCGAAAAAAGCGATTGCCTCATTTAAATTACGGGAAGATCAAGCAATTGGTGTAAAAGTCACATTACGTGGTAATAACATGTATAACTTTATGGAAAAATTAATTCATATTGCTTTACCACGAGTACGGGACTTTAAGGGAATTAGCCGCAATGGTTTTGATGGTCACGGCAATTATACTTTAGGGATTAAAGAACAAATTATTTTCATTGAGGTTAATTATGATGATGTAAAACGTGTGCGTGGTTTTGATGTAACATTTGTTACCAGCGCAAAAAATGATGCAGAAGCATTAGCGTTATTAACCGCTTTTGGGTTACCATTTACAAGGAAAAAATAAAGAAAGGAGACAGTCATGGCAAAAAAATCACTCATCGCAAAGCAAAAACGTACACCGAAATTCCCCACAAGAAAATATAATAGATGTATAAGGTGTGGCAACCCACGCGCAATCATCGGCAAACTTGGTTTATGTCGTCATTGTGTGAAAGAATTAGCACATAAGGGCGAAATTCCGGGGTTAAAGAAAGCTTCATGATAAAATTATGTTTTTAGATCCAATTGCAAATTTAGTTATTAATATCAAAAACGCCATTAATGCCAATCAAAAGGTAATCGTGGTCAATCATTCAACGATGTTAGAAGATATTGTTAAAGTTTTAAAAGAACAAGGTTATATTAACGAATACACCGTGATTGCGAACCCGAAAAATTCCGCATTAAAACAATTAGAAGTTACTTTGCGTTACGAAAAAGGTTTATACTCACGAAAAAATGCTCCAGCAATTACGGGCATTAAACAAGTTTCTAAACCTGGTTTAAAAATTTATAAAAATGTGATTAATTTACCGCGGGTACTAAACGATTTAGGGATCGCTGTTGTTTCAACCAATAAAGGAGTCATTACCAATAAAGCCGCACGGAATCTAAAAGTTGGTGGTGAGGTGTTGTTATACGTATGATAAAAGGAGGAAAAAATGAGTAGAAAAGGTAATAAAGTTATCCATTTACCACAAGGGGTAACGGTGCAAATTAATCCAACGGATGTTAATGTTAATGGATCAGGTGGAGCACTCGTTGTGAATTATCCAAATGATATTTTAGTGATTACGAACGAAAATGGGCAAATTCGGGTAACACCAAAAACCAAAGCCCAAACTGGTAGTATTTTCCAAGGGACAGTTTATTCACATTTAAATAATGCCATTGCGGGCGTTAGTACTGGTTTTAAGAAACATTTAAAAATTGTTGGTGTTGGTTATAAAGCGGCATTAAGCGGCAATCAATTAACATTAGCGATTGGTTTTTCCCATCCCGTTGTATTCACCATTCCATCAAATTTAAAAGTTGTTTGTCCAACGGCCACAGAAATTATTATCACCGGTAACAGTAAACAAGCAGTCGGTCAATTTGCCGCGCAAGTTCGAGCAGTCCGTGAACCAGAACCATACAATGGTAAAGGAATTATGTATAGTGATGAAATTATTGTCCGTAAAGTTGGTAAAACCGCCGAAGGTGCTTCTGGTGGTGGCGGTGGTGCTAGTGCTGCACCAAAACCAGCTGCGAAAGGAGCGAAGAAATAATGGCTAAGAAAGCAAGTATTAACCGGAAAGCAAACCAAAAATTACGACACGCAAGAATTTTAAAACGTTTAAAACGTGAAGGTAATCTTAAACCACGTTTAATCGTTTCCAAAACCAATTGTAATTTATATGCCCAAATTTTTGACGACCAAACCGGCAAAGTGTTAGCGGCTTATAGTACCTTAAATTTAAAACAACCAGCGAATTTAGCTAGCGCAACAAAAGTGGGAACGGAAATTGCTGCTCGTGCAACAAAACTTAATATTAAAGCGGTAACATTTGATCGTGGTGGTAATAAATATCATGGTCTTGTTCAAGCGTTAGCTGATGCGGCACGAGCTGGAGGATTAGAATTTTAAGAAAGGAGTCAATTATGGTCAATGAATTAATTAACGAAACCGAAATTACTGAAGAGCAAACTGAAACGAAGTTCATTAAAGATGAAGCGTTAGCAAATACTCAAGTAATTACGAATCAAGCAGCATTATTAAATAAAGAAGAACAAGAATATGTGAAGGATCAAGAATTAAAACCAAGCAGTTTTGCTTTTAATAAAGATCGTCGTGGTGCGCGTCGTAATTTTGATGGGATTGAAGAAAAAGTTGTAAGTATTAAACGAATTAATAAAACCACGAAAGGTGGTCGACGTATGCGTTTTGCCGCAATCGCTGTGGTTGGTGATAAAAACGGCCGGGTTGGTTGAGGTAAAGGAAAATCAGTTGAAGCTCCTGAAGCGATTAAAAAATCGATCCAAGATGCGCGTAACCGGATTGTTAATGTTAAAATTAACCGCAAAGGTTCAGTTTACCACGAAGTTACTTGTAGTTTTGGCGCAACGAAAGTTTTAATTAAACCGGCCCCAACCGGAACCGGAATTATTGCTGGTGGCGCTGTGCGAACAGTTTTAGAATTAGCGGGATATAAAGATGTTTGTTCGAAGAAAATTGGAGCGAATGCGACAATCAACATGATTCGGGCAACACTAAAATGTTTACAAGCCCAACGAACAAAACACGAAATCGCGCATTTACGTGGTAAGAAAGTCGAGGAAATTTAAAAATGGAATTAAATAATTTAAAATATAAACACGGATCACGTGGTCATAAACGAAAAATTAGCGGCCGTGGTTTTGGTTCGTACTCAATTCGAGGTTTTAAAGGAAATAAAGGTCAAGGCCAAAGAAATACCGGCAATGTGCGAGTTGGTTTTGAAGGAGGACAAACACCACTTTACCGTCGAACACGGAAAATTGGTTTTAACAACTATGAATTTAAAACGAACTATAACGTATTTAGTTTACAACAATTAAGTCAATTAAAATTAACCGAAATTAATCGTGAAACATTAAAAAAAGCATTGGATAATGCCCGATGACCAATTAAAATTATTGGTTCAACGCTTCCATTAAAAGTGGCATTAAATGTCCAAGTTGATTATGTTACACCAGGAGCAAAAAAAGCGATTGAAGCCGCTGGTGGTCAAGTTACACTCGTTCATGCGAAAGCATAAATATGTTAAATCCGACTGCGCTCACCCCTCAAAGTAAACAGCACATTCTTAAGCAAATTTTTTGTAACAAAATGGTGTTAGGTGCTTTAGCACTAACCCTTTTTTTCTTAATTATTTTTCATATTGGTTCGATTATTACTTTACCGGGAATTAAAATTAAAGGTGATTTAGGAACCAACACATTTGCTTCAATGTTAAACCTCTTAGCGGGTGGTGGATTGAGCCGTTTATCATTGTTTTCGATCGGTGTTGGACCATATATTACAGCCCAAATTATTGTCCAATTATTGTCATCGGATTTAATTCCGCCATTAACTCGAATGGCAAAATCGGGTGATCGTGGTAAACGTCAATTAGAAGTGATTACCCGAATTATTACGATTCCTTTTTGTATTGCTCAATCATATGCTGTTGTCGCTTTAATTTTACAAAATAGTGGCGAAAACATTACGATCTTTAATAAAACATCATTAAGCGAATTAACCTTTGGCGAATTAACCAGCATTATTACGGTTTTTTGTGCGGGAACTTTTATTGCTTTATTTTTTGGTGATATGATTACGAAACGGGGCATCGGTAATGGTGTAACATTATTGATTCTATCTGGTATTGTTGCATCGGTGTTTTCCAATTTTAATGTTGCATATGAAACGATTGTTTCGAAATTTGACCAAAGTAAAATGACCGAATTTATTACGACCATTTTATCCGTTGGTGTTTATTTTGCTTTTTTCTTTATTCTATTATTATTAGTTGTTTTTATTGATAAATCAATTCGGAAAATTCCCGTACAACAAGTTGGCTCTGGTTTAATTACGAACGTTAATCAATTACCTTTCTTACCGATTAAATTAAATGCCGCAGGAGTAATTCCGGTGATTTTTGCTTCATCATTAATGACCATTCCTGAAACCGTATTACAATTTCTACCAACTTCGAGTGAAGCGGCATGATTCATTCGTGATTATTTATTAATTGAAACACCGCTTGGTTTAGTTTTATATATGGTTTTTATTACGCTCTTCTCCTTTTTTTATTCTTATATTCAGCTCCATCCCGAACAGCTTGCGGAAAATTTTGAAAAAAGCGGAAAATTTATTCCTGGAATTAAAAGTGGGGAAGAAACCGCACGGTATTTAATTCGCATTCTCAACCGGATTAATTGCATCGGTGCGCCGTATTTAACGATTATTGCCGCCTTGCCTTATTTTGTTTCTTATTGAACGAATATTCCAACCGGGATGGCATTGGGTGGAACGGGATTGATCATTATGGCCACTGCCACTTTAGAAATGTGAAATTCGACCGTTTCAAATGCCACAACAACCGGTTATAACGTTCACCGGCAAAAAATTGAATCAAAATTATCACGCCAATTAGCGGAAGAGGGCGGAGAAGTTAAAACTAGTGAACCGACCCAAATGTGATAGGATGACAACTAGTTTAGCCGTACCAACTACTGATGCACCACAACCAAAAAAACATTTTACGAAAATGACTGCATCGGAATGATATGATCAACACGAAGCACACATTTATCATCGCTTATTACGTTTTAGCGTTGTTAAATTAATCTTCATCTGAATTTTAGTTTTAGCTTGTTTAGCGGGGTTAGTGGTAGCTGTGATGTATTTAATTCTTAGTTTAAATTAGACGGAGTTGGAGTAGGTTTTTGACTCGCTAATGCTTTGCGATCACTATATTCGCTGGCCAACATTATGCTGCCACACACGATGTGGGGAAGCATGATTAAAATTAATCAGCCAACAACCGGAAATGCGAGAATCATAATTAAAATGATCGGAATTCCGGCATAAATAATTAAACCATAGTAATAATAAATTTGTCCCCATAAACGATGTTTTTTGCGATAAAAACTGACCAGAATTAACACTGCTCAAGTCGTAATTAGATGCACCGTACTTAAAATTCCCAGCATCGGAATAAAGACACCGTTATAAATAAACATTAATTGATCAACGTTTTCTAATGCATCAGTGAAACTACCTGGGTCAGAACAAAAAACAATAATCACGATTCAAAATAAAGAAATTAGGGCGACACCAACAATGGCGATAATATAAGTTAATGTATTAAAAAACTCCCGCGTATGATCTTTCATGTTATAATAATTATAACATTGAAATCAAAGATGGCAAAAATTGCAGTAATAGTCACAAATCAAACCGAAGACATTGAATTATTCGTTCCAGTTGATGTTTGACGAAGAATGGGTTTTAAAGTTACGACCATTAGTGTTTTAAAAACACCCGAAGTTGTATTAGCTAATGCCAACCGTTATATTGCTGATACAACATTAGCAAAAGTTAAATTAACGGATTTTGATACAATTTTCTTCCCCGGTGGAACTGGTGTAACAACATTAAATGAAAAAAATGCTGGTAAATTAATTAGCTATGTCCAAAAAAATTGCGAGAATAAAAAAATCTTAATCACCTCAATTTGTGCCGCAACCGGAATGTTAGGTAAATGAGGAATTATTAAAAATCGAAAAGCAACTGGTTATCCTGGTACAACAGCTTCTTTTGCTAAAACATATGTGAATAAACCGGTTGTGACAGTGGGTAATTTAATTACTGCACCCGGTCCCGGAAAAGCTTTTTTATTAGCCTTTGCTGTTGGTGAATATTTAGCCGGAAAAGCCGCAGTTGCGAAGATTAAAAAAGCCCTAATCTATTAATATATTTATTATTAAATAAATAGCCAAATTTCATTTTAAAATTTATTTTTTTGTGCTTATAATATTGGTGCATGGAAAGCATTCTTGCTCAGTTTAATCCCAACGAACGATATACAATTGAAAGCCAAGCCCGGGCTGGAAATTTGGCTGTTCAATTAGCGATTGCGAATCTATTTGATGAGAAAAACAATCACGAACAAGCGATTCATTGATTTAACCGTGCTGTGGAAAATCCGCAATTTCAGGAATTACCGTCAATTGATCAAGGTGACACTTATTACAATCGGGCTTTGATCCATGAAAAACTTTATAATTTTGAAGTTGCAGCCCGGGATTTTAAATTAGCGATTAAATCTGGATATGTAACCGCACTCGTTAACTTATGTGCCCTTTACACTCGCCGAAAGAAAATGACGGAATTAACAAAAATTCTGCATGAGAATATCGTGAATGGGAATTTTGATTTATTAATGAATGTGCGGCCAATTGTGACTGAACACTTAAACAATTCCAATTACCAATATGCCCTTGATAAAGGGATTTTTAATATCATTTATAATCTCGCCATTTATGATTGTAAAAATCGTGCCTTTGATCAAGCAATCACTTGATTAAAAGCCACGAGTAAATATCATCATTTACCAAGTTTATGTTTGTTAGGTGCAATCTATTTAGCCCGCGCAAATCATGATGCATTTAATGAATTACTGGCATTTATTGATGAAGAAATTGGTAGTCATGAATTAAACAAAACAACCATTGAAAATTATTATCATCAAGTGTTTTTTAAACAATTTACACGACCGGGGTCTCGTGCTTAACGAAATTTTTGCCTAAATCAAAACCGATTAAAATATAATTTGGTCCAACATGGGCGGCTAACACTGATGTTAATGGGGCATAGTCAAGTTTAAAATCCGCAGGAACTTGAAATTGTTTTAATAATTCCGCTTCTAATTCTTTAATATTAAATTTTGGATCCGATAATGGTGAACAGCCAATTCAAATCCGTTTAACAGCATTAATTTTAAAACCCGGCAAAATATAGTCAATAATTTTTTCCGTTAGTTCGGGAATCTTATTCACATCACTAGTATGATCTTTTAAAGTTAATCCGTCATTATCATACGAAATTAAGATTTTAAATTTCAAAATTGTGGCAATTAATCCCTTTAATTTTTTTACCCGACCACCGCGCATTAAATATTTCATTTCCGGAACAATTAATACTCCACCACGTTGATATTGGGTATCGTTCAAATATTTTTGAATCACTTCCACAGTTAAATTATCGCTTGCTAATAACGGATGAAGATCATCACATGTTCATTGTGCCATTTTCCCAAGCATGTTTTGATTGAAGATGTGAACATTATCATATTCCGACAAAATTGTTTTAAATGATTCATATTGTTTGGTAATCGTTACTGGACCAGGGAAAACAAATATTTCATCATACTCACTAGTGATGCGATCAAATAATTCAAGTGTATCTTTTGGTGATGATTGGGAAGTCGATAATATTGAACCATTGAGTAATTTTTTAATTACACCCTCTTCATTAATTTCGGTTAAATCACGATATTCAACATAGTTGCCACCGGCTTTTTGGCGTTCAATGATCATCAACGGTAATACATATACATCGCTATATTCATCATTTTTTACCGTACTACATGAATCAAATACCATACAACAACGTGCCATCTTAAAGTTTGCTTATATAAATATTATATTAATATTTTCTATTTTTTTTGATTTTTTTTCGCACTTTACTATATAATATATATGTTTATGGCAACAACAAGCGAAATTCCTGGATTAGATGAAGCATCAATTCCGTTAAAGACTACACAAGTTAATTTTTCGAAAAATTTAAATCAATTTGCCAAAGGAAATGGCGGACGTAAATTCTTTTGTTTCATCGTAATTTTATTGAATTTTGCATTATTATTTTGATTAGTGTTATTTGTTTGTGGCAATGCTAATACAACTGGCTTCGCTGCGAATAAATTAAACTTTGGTTTTTTTGATATTGATTTCCCACTTAATAAATTTAAAGATTTTTTAACCTTATGAAATGATAAAATGGATCCTACTACCCTTGCACTTAAACGTGAGTTTACAGCTTGATTCTACATCATTTCGATTGGTGCAGTTGTTACATTCGTACTTGATTTCATTATGCTAATCATTGTATTTACATTCAAATCAGAGAAATCAGTTTTAGACGTTAAAATTTAGTTAAATGGGGCGACTAACGGGACTCGAACCCGTGAAATGCCTGATTCACAATCAGGTGCGTTAACCAGCTTCGCCATAATCGCCGTATTATTATTATATATAATAAAGATAGATGAAAAAAGTTTTATGACGCTGGTTGATGCCAATTTCAAGTATATGCATTATTATTGCGTTATGTCTTCCTTTTTTAACTGCGTGTAGTTCATTAACTTACAATATTTATAATTTACACCCAACAGCTCCAGTTAAATCAAGCATATTTTATAATGATGTAAAACTTACCGTTAATAGCGAAATTGAATTAGATACCATTCGGATGGATACAGCTAATACTTATGATTTTATTACGGACTTTCGGGCATTCCGTGATTTAGTTGAAGGTCAAAATGTTATCAGTAATAAAAAAACCTTACGTACGGAATTACTGCAATGTGGATTAAGTATTATCGATTATCAAAATATCGAAATTAATAATTTAATTTATTATCCAGTCAGTCGCTCACCGGCAACTGGATCGACTGGTGACATTACCACAACATGGATATTTCGAATTTATTTAAAAGCGGATCGTTTTGATATCCGATATATTACTTTTAAAGTTAATTGAATTATTAATACACCTAAAACTGCCACACCGTCATTTAAATTATTTCCCCGTCAATGACAAATGAGTTTTGCCCAAAATCTCCATTATGAATATGTCGCAATGAATCATAAAGGTTTTTTGGCCAACAAAACAACTTATACCACTAATCCAGTTCCGGTCGCTGGTGGAACATATTATCGGATTGGCTTTGAAACATCAGAAACACAGTATTTTTATTTAACAAGTAATAGCGGTATCTTTGATGCAGCTGGTAATGAATCAATTAAACCATACACCCAATTTAGTGGAACAACACAAAATTTAACGAACGGAATCATTGGTGTTGATATCACGCTTGATCAAGCCCCAGCATCATTAGTTAACCATTCGAGTAAGCTGTTATTAAAAAACGTTGGATATGTTTATAATGGATCGGCATGAGTTGGACCAATTCCTTATTCAACAATGATTTCGCAATGATTTGATCGCGGTGCAGAAATTAATTATGAAAACTATCCTGATGCATTAGCGACAGTGGTTCCGGATTATAGTTTTTTAAAAAATCCCACTCCGGCATTAGGATTATTAGGTTATTGTCCAATTAATCCGCTTTATGACGGTTGAATTGCTAATCATCCGGATTTTGTTTTACCAACAACTTTTAATGATCAAAATATTACTAATGTCGCGAATGCAGCAGTGAATGTAAACTTTTTAATTCTCCGTTCGCTATATAATACTTATTTAAATTTCGCTTATTATTTATCAATGTCTGGTGTTCCGATCAGTAAATTAGGGCTTGATGTTACGGAGATATCGGAATATCAAGCTGGACATATTGATAGTAACGCAGCGCTTTTTGTTGGTGGTAAATTTCGTTACGGACATAATTTACATATTGTAGCAAAAATTTATTATTTAAATGGCGAAAATGAAGAAATATATCTTGAAGATAAAATCGATTCAATTCATGGCTTTTGGTTTGCTGGGATTAGTGCCAATGTTTTTCGCGATATATCCGATTTGTTTAAACGAAATTATATTGATCGTGGCAATACCGGAATCAACCCTTATAATGCAACTAATGGTAATTTACCATTAATTTATCTTGGTGAAATTGATCCAACCGGCAAAGACAACAATTCACCAACAAAAAAATATTTCCATTATCAACGTTCAGGCGCTGGTGTAACTAATCCAAGTGTATTTGATCGTTCAACATTAATTTTAATTCCGTTTGAAGATGATATTGCCATTGCCTATGATACAAGTAATCCAACCCACTTTTCAAGCCTAACCAAAAAATATCGTTTTCCCAACAACCCCAATTTAAATAATATTTAACGATCATGAAATTAACAGCAATTAGTAAACTGAAATTTAAGCGCAAATCAACGATTCAAGGTTTTGTTGTTTCGATTCGTAACAAAACCAATATTGCTTTTTTGGTGGTAAAAGATTTTTCTAGCAAAATCCAAATTACAATTAATAAAACAATCACCCCACAATTTAATGAATTAATTGATCGTTTAACAATTCAAAGTGTAATTACCGTTGTTGGCCAAATGCACGAAAACCCGCAAGTTAAATTAAATGGTCGAGAATTTATTCCTAGCAAAATCATTTTAGAAACGAAAGCCGCAACCCCATTACCAGTTGATGATAATTCGTTGCTTGATCAACGCTTAGATTATCGCTGAATTGATTTAAGAAGCGAACGTAATCAATTAATTTTTAAAGTGCAAACTGTATTAACTAATTATTTTCGGGAATTTCTTTTAAAACATGGATTTGTGGAAATCCATACACCAAAATTAATTGCCACTGCATCAGAATCTGGTAGCGATTTATTTGAAATCAGTAATTATTTTGACAAAAAAGCGTATTTAGCTCAATCTCCCCAATTTTACAAACAAATGGCAATTGCAGCCGGATTTGAAAAAGTTTTTGAATGTGGACCGGTTTTTCGTGCTGAAAAATCACGTTCTAATCGGCATGGTACGGAATTTGTTGGTTTTGATTTAGAGTTTTATAATGTGGAAAGTGTCATTGATGTAATGCGTTTTGAAGAAGCAATGATTCGTTATGCGTTTAAGAAGCTGCAAAAGAAATATGGTGCTGATATCAAACGGGTTTTTGCAATTGAATTAAAATTACCCGTGGGCAAATTTCCCATTATGAATTTAAAAGATATCTACCAAGAATTAAAACAACGTTACAACTATTATGTTCCAGAAGTTGAGCAAACGGATTTAAATGCTGAAGGTGAAAAATTAGCAAATCAATTAGCAATTGAAAAATTTAATAGTGAATTTTTATTTGTTGTTGGCTACGATAAAGCAACGCGACCATTCTATCATGCCCGTGATGCACAAGGTAACCCCCAAGGTTACGATTTAATTTATCGTGGTGTGGAAATTACTTCGGGAGCAAAACGTGAACACCGTTATGACCAATTGGTTAAACAAGCCCAAGAAAAAGGTTTAGATAAGGATGTTCGCTTTTATTTAGATTTCTTTAAATATGGGATTGCACCACATGGTGGATTTGGAATTGGTCTTGACCGAATTACGATGTTAATTTTAGGAATTACGATTAAAGAAGCAATGCTATGTTTCCGTGGCCCTGATCGTTTGGTACCATAGCTTACATTTCTTTTGATGGATAAATGTTAATCAATTTTAGACCATTGTAGATAACTTGCATTACCCCACGAGCTAAATTAATTCGTTGTTCGGATAATTTCACCGCATCGTTATTTGATCCATCATTAATCTTATGAGCGGAATAATAGGTGTGGAATGTTTTACATAAATTAATTAAATAACCTGGTAGTTTTTGCAAATCATATTTTTGGGCAATTAATTCAATAATTTGATTGAAACTAGCAACTTCGAGTAATAATTCATGCTCAATTGGTAAAGTTAAACGATCAACTTTCACATGGTTTTTTAATGGCAAATGATAATTTTTTAGCAATTGATTGATTCGGGCATATGCATATTGAACATAATAAAACGGATTATCATTTGATTTACTTGTAACCTTGTCAATATCAATTTCTAAATGGGTTGATTCAAAAGAAGTCGATACAAGGTATCAATGGGCGGCTTGTTTACCAATCAGCTTAACTAATTGCACTAATGTCAATGAATTACCAGTTCGTTTGGACATTTTAATTTCTTTACCATCACGCACAATTTTAACCATTTGTTGTAAAAATACGTGCAACACATTCGGATTATAATTTAATGCCGCAAGACTCATTTTAATTCGGTTAACATATTCGGCATGATCAGCACCCCAAATGTTAAATATTTTATCATAGCCACGGCTTAATTTTAAATCATGGTAAGCAATATCGGGTAAAAAGTATGTGTAGGTTCCATCAGATTTAATTAAAACACGATCTTTTTCGTCTTTAAATTTAGTTGATTGGAAAAACAAAGCACCATCTTTATGATAAGTGTAAGGTTTAATGCGTTTAAGAATTTCATCAATTAAATGATATTTATATAAATCAGTTTCGTGCGTTCAAATGTTAAAATTAACATGGAATGACGTTAATGTATTTTTAATATTTTCCAGCATAAAATTGACACTAATTTCTTTAATGATTTTATTAACTTTTGGATTACAAATATGATTTTTATCATATTTAGTATTAGCAAATTTCTTTTTATGTTGTTGTAAAACAACCCGCGCTGCATCAACAATTTCCGTTCCATGATAAGAATCGGCTGGTAATCGAGCTGGCTGATTACATAATTGTAAATAACGAATTAAAACGGATCGTGCTAAGCGATCAATTTGTGCCCCTGCATCATTAATATAAAATTCGCTATTAACCCGAATGCCGTAGGCTTTTCAAACATTAACCAATGCCGATCCGAAAGCGGCATTTCGCGCATGACCGACATGCAATAATCCAGTTGGATTTGCCGATACATATTCAATATTATAAAAGAGTTTTTTTGGTTTAAATTTGCCATATTTTTGTTTCGCGCGGATGGCATTTTCTAAATATTTTGCAAGCACATTGTTATTAATCGAAAAATTAATATAGCCCGGTTTGGCAAATTTAATTTTAGTAAATAAACGTTTCTTTTTAATTTTGTTAATTAGGATTTCAGCAAAAAAAGCAATTTGATCAAATTTTAAGCCAGTTTTCATAAGGAAGTTTGTATTAAAATCACCAAACTGTAAATCACGGTTTTTTTCAATCTCAATACTTAAATCGCTAATATTAATATTAGCTGAAGCTAAGAACACTGGTGTTGATAAAATTGTTTTTTCAATAATATTTTTAATCTTTTTAATTAGTGTCTGTTGCGTATTAACGACCATGCGATATTTATATATATTATAAATATATGGCTAATTTAATCCTTATTTTGCTGTTAATGATTCAATTAAAGCAATAATATCGGCAAAGTTTTTAATTCCCGTAAGTTTGTCTTCCGGAATTGTTACATTAAATTGCGATTCAATCTCAAGAATTAAGCTCATGCCTTGCATCGAATCAATACCAACTTCTTCGAATTTGGCATTTGCTTGTTCTTCTTTTAGATCAATGTTGGTGTTTTCTTTAACGATTTTTTTAATTCGATTAAAAACATCTTTATTCATATTATTATTATACTTTATAAATCGATATAATTGAAATAAGATGCTAAAAGTTGTTTTAGTCGGTAAACCAAATGTGGGCAAATCAACGATTTTTAATCGGATTATTGAAAAAAAGAAATCGATTGTTAGTGCGATTGCTGGAACAACCCGTGATCGGATTTATAGTGAAGCAACCTGATTAAATAAACAATTTATTTTAATTGATACCGGCGGATTAACCAATCAAAATCAACCATTTAAAGCTAATATTGAACAACAAGTCCAATTTGCTTTAGATGAGGCGGATATTATTTTATTTATCGTTTCGTATAAAGACGGCATTAATAACGAAGATGCTTATGTGGCCAAATGTTTAAAGAAATATAAAGGCAAAAAAATATGACTTGTGGCAAATAAATCCGAAACGAATGATTTTCATATTGATCATCAATTAGTTAATTTTGGCTTCGGTAAACCGTTTTATATATCTGCTGAGCATGGAATTGGGTTGGGTGATCTATTAGATAAGATTATTTTAATTAAACCAGCCGTATTATCGGATCAAACTGACAAACATGTGAAATTCTGTATTATTGGTCGAACGAATGTGGGCAAATCAACATTAATGAATGCTATTTTAAATAAAGAACGCGTTGTTGTTAGTAGTATTGAACATACAACCCGTGATAGTATTAACGAAGATTTTTATTATAACAAAGAAAAATATACCATTATTGATACGGCGGGAATTCGTCGCAAAGGTCGCATTACAAATGAAATTGAAAAATATGCCATTTTGCGAACCGAATTAGCGATTAAAGAATCAAATATGATTTTATTAATGTTAGATGGTTCAGAACCATTTAACGAGCAAGATGAAGTAATTGCGGGATTAGCATATCAAGCAAATATTCCCACAATTATTTGTGTGAATAAATTTGATTTAGTTAAAAAAAGTAATCGCACAAATGATGAGTTTACTGATCTTATTCGAAAAAAATTTAAGTTTTTAACATGAGCCCCAATTATTTTTATTAGTGCAAAAAATAAAGAAAAAATTAATAAACTGTTTGAAACAATTAAAATGATTCAAAGTCAATTAGCAATTAAAGTTAACACAAAATTATTAAATAGCATTTTAATGAAAGCACAAATTGCTAATCCAAGCCCAAAGATTAAAGGTGGGCGTTTGTCAATTAATTATGCAGTACAAATTAAAAGTCAAATTCCCACTTTTGTGATCTTTGTTAATAAACCAGAATTCTTGCATTTTACTTATGCACGATATATTGAAAATCAAATTCGACATGCATTTGGAATCAACTATGTACCAATCACAGTTTATTACAAAGATAAAAACGCTCGAATTCGTTCAGAGTAATATTGTTAATATTACCGATACAACTTCTTTTCTTTTTCAAATTGGTCTCATGCGCCAAGGAACAATTCATCGCCCATTAGATCGTATTGTTCTTTAGTAATTGTTTTTGCTTGTTTTAATTGGTTTAAGCGACGAATAATATATTCTGATTCAACTTCTGGTTTCATTTTATGCGTATCACAGTATTCATTGATTTCAGCCATATATTTTTTCATCACTGGTGAGTTTTGTTTTTTTCATTCTTTGTATGTGTCAACATAATAATATCAAAATCACGATGTTGAACGAACTTTTTCATCTAATTCACGTTCAAATGCTGGTTCTGGTAAATTTTTAATTGATTCGTATCATTTGCAGGTTTTGATGATTAAGGGAATACAGATTAATTGATTGAAAGAAAAAATTAAACCAATTAAAAAAAACAACAAAAAAATTAATCCTAAAATTTCTCACGCTAAATAAATATCATCACCAGGAAAAATTACAGCAGGAAAAATCGCGAAAGAAGCAAAGAAAACAATGCAAAAAGGAAGTAGAAGCGGACAAAACGAAGTCAACAATAATATTTTTTTTCACTTTTTACGAGTAAAATAAATTTCGTCAATTTTTTTATCATATCCACCTCACAAAATCGGATGATACTTTTGTTTTTTAATATCTTTGTCAAGCCGCCCGTGAATCTTCATATATTATTTCGGAAATGATTTCATTAATTCGTTATGTCGATTTTCTAATTCATCACCTCAGCGAGCATCTATAACAATTTGTACAACCGTAATTAATATACCACCAATTGCAATACCGGCATTAATTCATGTTAATTTTCTTAAAACACGCCCATTTCTCATATTTTTATTTCGTAAAATTAAATGTTTAGGATTAAATTTGGCATATTTGTGTTTTAATAACTTTCAAATATCTATGACGAAGGTGATTCCATTTGCAAAAATTCCCGCACCATCAACCAAACTAAAATCCAATGCATGTCATCCATCACCGCAAAATCCAGTAAAATATTTAACAAACCCACTAACCGGTGTGGTAATGATCGTAAACACAACATTTGGTAAAAATCCATTGAACTGATAAAAATTCGCATTGATATCAAATAATTCATC
>JAITFD010000044.1 GCA_031281575.1 Mycoplasmataceae bacterium
AAAATCCAAAAGATTGAGCCGTTAATGACCAATTTGATTATGCGCAATTAACGGAATATTATCAACATGCTTTATCTGGTCAATATCAACATGTTGAAATCAATACATCATTAAATGATGATCGAATTTTTCGTTTTAATCAATATTATATTGCGGGAAATCATAATCGCGTTACCCCAATTACCGATCTTTATCCATGGATTAATCACTATGAATATGCTGATTTTTATGTAAAAAACATTAGCTATCAATTTGATATTGAAGAAAGTTTTTTAGATAATATCAATTTAATTGACACACAACCAACGATTGAAAATTTAATTACAAATAATCTTATTAAAAACTTTCAAGTAACCATTACTACCCGAGTTAATCAAAATTGAAAACGATACCAATGTAAAGGTTTTGTATATTGTTGATGGGAACAAACAAATTCCGGATATGATGAGACATTAGTTAGCAAAACATTTAATATTGGCGATGAAATATTAATTAAAGCAATTGATCCAGTACAAAAAACAACGCATGAATATAAAAAATCGTTTACAAATGATGCTGGATATGTACAAATCCAAAATTTTTGAAACAACCTGCAATTGCATTTATTTCGTAATGAAAATGATAATATTGTTTTATCTATTGCTCACGATGAACAAGTTAAAATTAACGGATGATTTGATACACATAATGGTAAAATTGAGCCACAATTAAATGGTGCAAAAACTGAATACACTGTTGAAAATAATTATCCATTAACACCAGAATCAATCGTTAATTTAAGTGATTTACCGGAATTAATTTATTTCAACAATCAACCATATGATGGCAACGCATTATTAAATGGATACGATGTGATGATTCAATTTACCAACTGAATGACACCACTTAACAACACCATCGCTGCGCCCGATTTAGAACAATCAACTTTCGATTTATCATTTCGCTTTGTCATTAATCAACCGGGTGAAACCGACAATGATTATAAATATACATCGAAGATCTTTAATCATGCTTTTTCACCAAATGAAAGTGATGCTGCTGCCGCTGCAGCATATCAAAAAGCTTATTTAAACCAAATTATTAATTCATTAAATAATGAATTCGAAGATTTACTTCAATACACTGATTGATCGTATTTAGAAGATTATCAAAAAGATTTAACGGATTATGGGTGATGAATTACTAGCATCCAATTGCTTTCGATTGCAATGCAAATTACTGCAACGGTATTGTATGCCGCATCGTGGGGAATGGGTTTATGATTATTATTAGAAATCGCCAGTGCAATAGTTGGCATCGGATTTTCAATTGCTGAGATTGTCGTAACATGGAATGAAGTTGATGACACAAAAAAAATAATCAATCAAATTAAAAATTATGTAAATTCCGGTGATTACAGCGAATTAATTAACGAAATTGAAAAATTATTAATGAATCCTGACCAAAGAAACTCAGACGAATTAACAATTCCGAAAATTATCAAAGGAGTTTTTGCTGTATTAATTTGAAAATTAAAAGATGGAGCATTAGCTATAACAAGAGAAACAGCTGTGCAATTTGCAAAATATGCATTCCGGGGATTTTGAAAAAAAGCTTTACCGGGAATAAAAATATTCGGAAAATATATAAGGCTTTCTATTCTTGCAATTACTATTTCTATTATAAATTTAGCGGTGACATTCATCGTCGAAACATTAATAATAAATGGAGTTTATAAAGCAAAATTTAATTCTTATAATCGAAAAATTAGTGATTTTAATTCATGATTAATTACTTATCAAAATTACACTAATGATAATTAAAAACATTTTTAAATGAATTTTTTCATACAATAATTCATCAATTAATAATTTTGGTAGAATTATGTTTTTTTTATCATGATTACCGATTACATTAATTTGCTCTTCAAATTTTTTTGTTTTATTTCTTTATTCAGGAGACGATTTATCATTTACAATCAACTATCAGATATTTTTAATTGTTTTTGTTTCCTTATCATATAATTTATTTTTTCCACGATTATTTACTTTCCTTGCTTATTTCATTACATATTTTTTTAATTTATGAATAAATCAATATGGTGGTGATAAATCCGGTTTTACAAATATTAAATTTTTATTTCCAAAAAAATTTCTCGCGCCTAAATATGAAAAAAGATCAAAAAGATGGCTTGATCGTGAAACTTTTCAACAACTCTCTGATACGCACGAAAAAATTAATTTTTTTTTGTTATTTATTTTTATAATATGGTGCCCGTTTTTTACAGTTGTATCTATTCTTTATTGAGAGAATGATTCATGATGATGAATTGGGTACGATATATTTTGTATTCTAATTTTGTTTTTCAAAAAACAACTGTTTGATTTATTCAATTGAAAATTCTTAAATCCAAAAGAATTCAAATCCAAAAAGTAAATTTGTATATTATATAATAATATAAAGTTTGTTAAATAAACAATAATGAGTGTGATAAATATAATTAAGAAAACTTTCAAATGAATTTTCTCTTATGATAATTCATCAATTAATAATTTTGGTAGAATTATGTTTTTTTATCATGATTGCCGATCACATTGATATGTTCTTCAAATTTTTTTTCTTTAATTTTTTATATTGATGATAGTTGAATATTTAAAATCGACTATCGTATTTTTTTAACTATTTTTGGTTCCTTATCGTATAATTTAATTTTTCCAAGATTATTTACTTTTCTCACCTTTTTTATTACATATGTTTTTAATTTAGGAATGAGCCAATGCGATGTTGATACACCTGGTTTTTTAAATATCAAAATTTTATTCCCAAAATTTTTTTTAGTTCCTAAATACGAAAGAAAACCAAAAAGATGAATCGATCATAAAAGTGGTCAAGATCTTTCTGATACTCATGAAAAAATAAATCTTTTTTATTGTTTGTTTTTACAATATATTGTCCTCTTTGCGCCATTGTGTCGATTATTCTTTGAAAAAACGGCGGATGTTGATGAATTGGCTACGATATATTTTGTATGCTTATTTTGTTTTTCAAAAAACCACTGTTTGATTTATTCAATCGGAAATTCTTAAATCCAAAGGAATTCAAGTCTAAAAAGTAAAATTGTATATTATATAATAATATAAAGTTTGTTAAATAAACACTAATGATCGTATGCTAAAGATAATTAAAAAGATTTTCAAATGATTTTTTCATACAATAATTCTGCAATAAATTGTTTAGCTAGAATTGTTATTTTTTTATCATTATTCATTATTCCTGTAATTTGTTCATCTAATTTTTTTGATATTTTAATGCGATATTTTTCAGGGAAAAACGAAAATTTAGAATTTAGTATGAATTACACTTGGACAACAATCATTTCGATATTTTTACTAATAAATTTAATTTTTCCACATTTATATTTTTTAATTTTTTATATTTTAATATTTCCAATTTCTTTAATTTTTGATTCTGGTTCTTATTTTGTGTCAGAATTATCTTTATTCCGGAATATTTTTTCTTTGGAATACGAGCAACCAGAATATAAAGAACAAAATTTATCTATCCGCGATAATACCATAGTTTTTAATGTTTTTTTTATTTGCATCAATTCTTTATTTTTGATGTTTGGCGTTTTTTTTGAACCAATAGTGTCTGAATAATAATTATTAGCGAATTTTGTTTATATCAACTTTTTTTCTTAAATATCCTTTATTCAATTTATTCAATTGAAAATTCTTAAATCCGAAGGAATTTAAGTCTGGAAAATAAATAAATATATATTTAATTTACTTTGCGTATAGCTACTTAATGCAAACTAGGCATACCAATCGTATAATCTTCCTGATTAATGATATTAAAAATTAGTCTTCAATTTTAATTGCACCGCGATCACAACGATTGCCTCACGCATCAATTAATTTCCCGTCTTTATAAACTAAAATAATTTCACAATGATTTGAACATTTTTGACATTCTTGTTCGCTGGTTTCAAATTTAATATTTTCAATATCAAAATTAAACGGTTTGCTAATTTGTGATTTACGAGCAAGAATGGCAATCCCTAATGCCCCCATTAAGTGGGAATTCGGATCAACATGAATTTCTTCCCCAGTGGCTTTCTTGAATGCATCAATTACCCCAATGTTTTTTGATACTCCACCTTGAAAAATAATTGGGGCAATTATTTTCTTACCTTTACCAATGTTATTTAAATAATTGGTAACAACTGCTCGACATAATCCAGCAACAATATCTTCCTTTTTGTGCCCAACTTGTAATTTGTGCACTAAATCTGATTCAGCGAATACTGTACAACGTGCGGCAATGTTACTTGGTGCTTTTGATTTTAATGCAACTTCACCAAACTTTTCCACATCAATTCCTAAACGTTGCGATTGTGATTTTAAAAATGAACCAGTTCCGGCCGCACATAGAGTATTCATTGCATAATCTATCACCACACCATTTTCAATTAAAATGATTTTTGAATCTTGGCCACCAATTTCGAAGATGGTTCGTGCATCAGGATAAATGGAAGTGGTCCCGATGGCATGGGCAGTAATTTCGTTTTTGATGACTGCAGCATTGGTAATTGATCCAATTAATTTTCGTGCTGAACCAGTGGTGCCGACTGCTTCAATTGTTACATCTTGCTTTTTTAATTGTTTTTCTAAACTTTTACAAATGCGTTTTACAGCACCAATTGGATCACCTTCAGTTCATAAGTATTCTGATGCTAAAATTTGATTGTTTTCGTCTACTACCACCGCTTTGGTGGAGATTGACCCAATATCAATTCCTAAATATCCTTTTATACTCATTTACTCAATCTCCTTTGTTACTTGTTTTAATTTTTTTAATACAATCATATCGTTGAACGCTTCTAATCTTGTTTTGATCCCAGTCTCACTTGTTTGACTGTCAAAACTGAGATAGAGAATCGGAATCTTGTAGTCTTCGGATATATTATGCAAGATTGGCATCATATCGACTTCGGGCGTGCAACCAAATGATTTTAAATGGATAATACCATCGTATCCTTGTTCGGCATAGTCTAGTGCATCATTAATGGTATAAACAGTTGTTGCACCACCTTCATATTGCATGTACTTCTTTAAATTTTTTAATAATGCTGGTCGTGTATCAGTAATGAAAGTTGAAGAAATATTTAATTTTCGGGATACTTCAATGTTGTTGTCGGCCAATTCTTTCTCAATGAAATGATTCGAATATGGTTCCATGACTGTATAGTATTCACCGATAATCCCAACCCGTAAACAATTTTTTGGTTTATTAATTGGCAATGCTTTTAATTCATTAATTGTTTTTTCTTTTAATGCTTTAATTTCACCGATTGTTTCAACGGTATATAAGGCATTGGTAAAAGCGTGATAAACTTTATCAAATGAACCTTTTGTTACTTCAAATCCAACTCGATTACGGATGATTGATTCGCATTCATCAATCGCCTTAACCATTTCCATTGCTAAGATTCAATATTTTGAAAACATTAATGGATTAACTTCGGGATTAATTTCTTTTAATAAATTAATAAATTCGGGATTGCGAAAACTAAAATTAGCCGTGTTGATAAATTTAAATTTATAACCTAAATCAGTTAAAATTTGTTGCTGTAATTCGGGATAATAGCTTAAACGACATGTACCGCCAATTCCAATAATGACATCCGCACCTAATTCAAGTGCTTCAATCATTGATCCAATCGTAAACTTAAATGGTGCACAAACAAAATCCGGTGAAACACGCGAACCAATCTCTAATGTTTTACGGGATGTATTTGGTGGAATAATTGGTGTTGCTTTTAATACTTTACGAATTAAAAAAGCAATCGGAACATGATATGCACCGAAACGGGGAAAAGCAATTTTATACATTGTTTAATACTCCTTTCTTGAAACGAATGATATCAATAAAGCTTTCTAAGCGTGTTTCGCGTCCTGCGGTTCCTTCTTGTTCATCACAAATTAGTTGGATAATCGGAATGTTTTTAATTTTACGAAATAACATTTCATTAACCATTGAATCAGGGCCGCACGGAAATGCAGTGACAAGAATAATACCATCAACTTTGTCTTTTGCTTGAATACATGCACCAAATAAGCGTTGTGAGTCATCCCAACGTAAGGTGGGGGAATGTTGCTTTGCTTGGGCTTTTGTTTCGCTAGGATTAAGGTATTCAGCATAAATGCAAATACAATCGGATTTTTGTAAGAAGTCAACAATTGGCTTGCCAACAAAGGCATCAAAGACATTGTAATCGTGACCAACAATCAATATCTTCATTTTATTTGTTGGTAAGTTTAATAGGGCGTTTTGTTGTGTGGCATGTTGGTCAATTAATTCGTTTTCTTTAGCTTTAGCTAAAAGGTATGCTGATTTGACGCTTTCTGCTGGTTGATTTAATTGCTCGCCTAACGTTAGAAATGCTTGTTCTTCATCAATCCCTCTTTTTGTATCAACATTGTATGTGAGTAATTGGTAATTATTTGTTTTGATAATGTTGCGAATTAGATCAGGTGCGGTACGAAACTTTGTGCAAGTGAACAATTTATCCCCTAAATAAGAAATACGCGGAACAAAGATGTAATCGGATTTAACATCATGGTGATTAATTAATCAATTAACGTGGCCACAGAAGATTTTTGATGCGAGACAGCTCTCATCAATGGCAAGACTCAATCCGGCCTTTAAAATGTCTTTATTCGTTTCTGGCGAAACAGTTAACTCATAGCCTAATTTTGTTAAGAAAATTTTTCACATTTCATAGTGCCGATAATACAAGAATGCTCTTGGAATTCCGATTGTACTCATAATTGGTAATTAATTAAATTATAAACAATTTTATTTTTACCGTGGCTATTTCCCGCATTAAATACTACTTATATATAACTATAGTTATATATAGTAAAATGGATTTATTCGGATAAAATGATGGGAAAATATGGCGAAAAAATTATATATTTACGATATTATAATGGAATAATTAAATTGACTATGTATGTAAATATGTCATTCACTAATTAATAATCCATTTTAGATTAATTATGAAGAAAAACGTGATTATAATGATAAGTGATATATTGTTGCATTTTTTTGTAAACTCTTGCAATTTCCATTATGTCTTTAAGCGAACTAAACCCCTTTGTATTTTCAATTAGCCAATTTCGGTCGTTTTTCGGTAAAAAATCTGACAATACTATTTTGCCGGTTTTCGGTTCAAATGAAATTAACCCTTCATCCAAATATTTATGAAAAGTTGCAGACAATAGTAGTCCATTAATTGGATCGATTTGTTCTTTTTCGGTGCTTCTACAATAAGGTTTTAAATGAGCAGCTTCAGAAACTTGTAATGTTTCAATACTAGTGATTATACACATTTTATCTCTCGATATTATTTTGTCTCTATACTGTGATTGATATTTTCTAATCGCTAATGATTGTGATTTTTTGCTTTTATTTGCTAGTTTAATAAAATAACTTTGTTGCAAAAGAGAAAAATCAACTTTAGGAATTACAAACAATTCCGGTTTATTTTTTAGTTTAAAAAACACTAGCTTACACGCATACGGTATTGAAATTTTAAATAATATATTTTGATATAAAGGATATTCTAAACCCTGTTCGTGAAATCTATAAGATGCAGTAGTTAATTCTTCAAAAATTAAATCATTATCATTATAATTTTTGTAATTTTCATTAAAAAGTTTTTTATATGTTTTTCATGTATCCAAGTTTATATTTTTATAGTTCGCAGACGCATTTTCGTACATCACTTTAATATTTTCGATAAATTCAATTACATGTCTTTTATAAAAACAAATTTTCCCCTTATATGAAAAATTATCTTGAGTATCGCATGATCCTCTTTTATTTTTCGCGTTTTCCTTTGGAAATCGGCTGATAAATAAATTATTACTTTTAAATTTTATTTTTGATTGTCCGTGATTTCTGCTTTCAATTTGTTTGTTTGGTTCTGAGACATACTCGTTAGAAATGATTATTTCTTTTGGATCAAGTTCAAATTCTAAATGCATTATTTTTTTCCTCACTTTATAGATTTACAAATTTGTCGCATGATGTTTTCTAATACATTAACAACTATGCTATTGCCAGCTTGCCTATAAACTTGAGTATTATTTACCACAATTTTAAAATTTTCCGGAAATCCCATTAATCTCAAACATTCTCGTGGCGTGAGTCTTCTTATGTTGCTCTTTGGTACTGAAATATAATTGTCTCTACTAGCATAATGATATTTTCACGATGAACTCAAAATTGTTTTTGCAATTTCAGGATCTGGTTTACCATATCTTAAAACTGTTTTTTGTAGTTTATCAGAAAGTATAAATTTTTCTAAATATTCTTTGCTTACAAAATCACCTCTTAAATTATATTGTTGACATCTGGCTTGGCAAAGAGCAATATCTCCGTTTAATTGAGTGTATTTCTTTTTTAAACGTTCTGGATTTATTACTCCTTTTTTTGCTTTTTCAGAAATTGCATATTCATCAGTGAATGCTTTATCCAAAAAATCAACCATCTTATATTTTAATTTAATTGGTTTTGGAAATTCAAAAATAACTCGATTTTTAAAACCGATTAAAAAAACCCGTGTCCGACTTTGAGGAATTCCATAATCTTTCGAATTTAATAATTTTCAATACAAATGATATCCTAATTTTTTGAATGCCGGAAGAACTATATCGTTTCATATTTTTCCACCATCTATATTTATTAACCCTTTCACATTTTCGAAAATAAAAACCTTAGGAGAAACTTCTTTAATAGCACGAATATATTCGAAGATCAACATACCTCTTAAATCTTCCAAACCTTTTCTCTCTCCGGCAATAGAAAACGATTGACAAGGCGACCCTCCAACAACGATATCTATTTTATTCTTATATTTTTTTCCATCGAATTTATATATATCATCATATCAGTCTTTAAATTTATAATTTGCTTCATATGTTTGTTTACAATATTTATCGATGTCATTAGCAAAAATTATTTCATGTGAAATTTTAAGTTTTTGTAATGCTTGTTCAAAAGCTCCAATTCCAGAAAATAAAGTTCCTACCTTTAATTTCTTTCTATTGCAAGTGCTCTCTCTCTCTCTCTCTCTCTTGGTTTTATTGCTTTGTTTTTCATGAAATTAAATGAATTATTAATAAGCACCCTTTGTTTTTTCGTAGGCTCAGTGCATGTTTGATTTAGCTAATGCGGATAATGGCAATTCAACATATAATCCTAAATCAATATTAACACTACCATTTGGATTTAATCCACCACTTGGATAACTAATTTGGTAGTTATTGCTTAAAAAATCCACTCATGCTTCACTAATATAATCCGGTTCAACTGGTGTATCAGGGAAATATTTGTTTCAAATTGCTTCTGGCAAATAACCACTTTCATCGGTTTCATCGACATAACCGATCCCAGTCTCTTCGTAAAATAATCATCAAATTAGATCGGCAAAATAGGAAGAATAGTCAGCAGTTGTGCTTGGTAATGCATAAGCATCAATTGCCTCTCATGGTGAAGTATAAAGAACATAATCGAAATTACGCATTACTCCGTATGCATAATTACCATCTTCATCTGTATCATAAATTTGGTCTTCACCATCTGGATCAAGTAAATTAATTCCATCGATGCAAAAATCCGCCACAACTTCATAAGCTTTGGTTTTTCGTGGTTCATTACCATCAAGCTCTTTATTAAAAACGACACCATCAAGAATCATTGCGGTATTATTTGGTGTGCTACCACTCATTAAAACTGTTTCATCGCGATCAGTGCCTAGCCATTGATAAACCAGTTCTTGTTCGCTTGAAATTTGACCAACGCCAATCCCGGCATAAACCGCATCGGAATTATAACATAAAATTCCCGTTCCGTGTTTATTGCCTTCACCTAAAAAAGCATTGGATAATTCGATCGAATCACCATTTAAATAAAATTTGCTTTTTTGACCACTACGATATAATTGATTCGTGAAATTATGATAAATATCGCGATAATCATTTTGACTGATTTTATCATTCGGTTGATTAATGTTAAATGATGTTGAACTTGTATCATTTTCATCAGTGTATAATTTTGCCATATCAAAGACCGTTCGGTAATCATCAATTAACGAAATTTTTTGGTAAGGTTGATTGGCGTTAAAACGATTTTCGTCCCGAATTGCACTCGCAATATTTTCTCAAGTTACTTCATCATCAAAAAGATTTTCGCCCCAATACGAAAAACTTAGTGATGATAAAAAATAAGGGACACATCAATCAAGGATCGATAGATTGTTAATGTTATCTAATGAATCAATATAACTGGCCGGTAATCACGTTAAACCTTCAGTAGTTCGCAATCACGCATTAATTGAATCAACAATCAATTGTGCATCAGTTGCATTATTTCGCCCGTGACTTTTGCTGGCTAAAAAATACTCAGCTTGTTTACCAGATTCAATTAAATTACCATCCGCATCAGTTAATTCAAAACGATCCCATTCTACTTGGGATAATTTGTTATCATGAACCAAATTTAAAATCGTTCCAAAAGTGGGAATTGCTAAATCATAGTTTTTCGCAAATTTATTCATGATATCGTCATCAACTAAATAGGTTAATCATTTGACATCACGGTGTTCATCCATCATGTCTTCATTCATATAACCAGAATAATTTGCAAAAACTAAATTACCAGAAAAACTTGAACATGAGTTTAGCGATAAAACAACTGGCGCACTAACGCCAACCACAAGTAAAAAGTTAAATAATAATTTTGTTTTCATTAGTTTTTCCCAATTCGTTTGGCAATTTTTTTAATATTATTATTTTGACTTTTAATTACACCGTGAGCAACTTTAATAATGACAATAACAAAAGTAATAATGACCATAATGGCACCAAAAGTAACAATTCATGCTTTAATCCCTTTTCGTGCTGAATAAATTTCGGTACCAATTGTTTGGAACGAACCGTTGACTAAATTCGTAATAACATAATCATCAATACTCATGGCAAATGAAATAATCGCTCCAGCAATAATTCCTGGCAAAACAAATGGTACGACGACTTTAAAGAATGTGCGTAATTTGCCAGCACCAAGATCATATGACGCTCAGATTAAATTCACATTTAACTTACTCATTTTTGGATAAATAGCGAGAATTGCATACGGTACACAAAACGAAATATGGGCAAGAATTACGGTAAATAATCCCATATCAATACCTAATGGGACAATTGTTGCCGAAAACAATAGTAATAAACTAATTCCGGTAATCGCATCTGGTGTACTAATTGCGGCATTTGAAGTCAATAAAACACTTTGTTTTTGAATGGTTGTTGTTCGTCAAATTCCAAAACAAGTGATTGTGGCAATGATGACTGACACCGGTGTTACAATAATTCCCAGAATTAATGAATCACCTAAAGCATTTAAAAAATTGGCTTCGCCGAATAATGCAACATAATTTCCGAGTGTTCATTCCCCACCAATTCCATAATTAATATTCCCTCGCGTTGTTTGGCCGCCTAAACTAATCAATACAATAATGATCATCGGAATATAAATAATAATCAAAAATAAAACAATGTATCATTGTTTAACAAAATTTCATGCGTGGTGTTTTAAATCAACTAACATTCTTTATCCCTTCCTTTAATGCGATATCAACGGTAGCCTTTTTTAGCTAAAATAATTAAAACATAACCAATCGCAATTGTGAATAATAATGTTGATGATAAAGCACTAACCCGCGCTAGGGCAATTTCACTCGTTCCTGCAATATTTCCCTCATTAACGATCAAGTCTCCGATTAATGTTCCATCCGATGCATTATTTAAAAATTGTGGAACGGCTACGGTGGTTAATGATGGCAGAAAGACCAAAGCAACCCCAGACATTAATGCGGTAAATGTATAAGGCACAACGACACGGAAAAAGGTTTGAAAAGAATTATAACCTAAGTCGTATGATGCTCAAATTAAATTTTTCGGCATTTTTGCTAATGTACTATAAAGTGGTGTGATCATAAATGGAACGTAAAGATAAATTAAACCAATAATGACAAAAAAATTACCATAAGTGGCATTCTTGTATCCGTACATTACGTCAAAGAATGTTTTTACCCCAACAAGTTTAACAAGAAAACTTGTTCAAATTGGTGCAGTAGCAATTAAGATTACAATTGAACGATACAACATGTTTTTCGTTTGACTAAGAATATAAGTGAATGGATAAGCTAATAAAACACAAAAGATGGTCGTCATTAAAGCCACGAAAATGGAAATAAATATTTTCTCAAAAATATATCCATCAATGATATTTCAATTTTCACTAACGCTTAAATCTGGTGCGGGAATAAAGGAACGAATTAAAATAAAAATTAATGGAATAACAATTAATAATAATGCAAGAATTAAAAATGGAATAATTAATCAAATTTTCTTCAGATCAAAATTAAAATAAATTTTCTTAAAATGATAATGACGTGTATTTGTATGTTTTCTCATAATTTTTAAAGATTATAACGTTTTTTATCAGGAACTAAAAAACGAACGTCTTCGGGATTTCAACGCAAACCAACATGTTTACCAACATTAACAAAATCAGTTGATTCAACTAAAACATTATAATTTTGACATTTAACTAAAATTTCATAAGTTGTTCCTTGATAAGATGTTGATACGATTTTTCCCGTTAATAAACCTTCATCATTTTTCACAACATCAATATCTTCTGGACGAATGACAAATTCCGCTTCTTCTCCTGGTTTTTTTAAACGCTTTGCTAATTCTAAATTATCATTTAAAATTGTTTTGTTATTAAAACTAAATTTGTTTTCCTTAATTCATGTGGCTTTAAAAAAATTAGCTTTACCAACAAAATTAGCAATTCAGTGTGTGTCTGGATCATCGTAAATTTCTTTTGGCGTACCAACTTGCCGAATCCGACCAGTGGACATGACAACCACTTTATCCGATAATAGCAGTGCTTCTTCTTGATCATGGGTAACAAGAATGAATGTTAAACCTAATTCTCGGTGCAAACGTTTTAATTCATATTGCATTTCTTTACGGACTTTCGCATCTAATGCCGATAACGGTTCATCCAAAAGAATAATTTCTGGTTCAACCACGATTGATCGAGCTAACGCAACACGTTGTTGCATCCCCCCGGATAATTCTTCTGGATATTTTAATTCTTTACCTTCTAATCCGACAGTGACGATTGCTTTCTTTGCTCGTGCAGTAATTTCTTTCGGTGTTAACTTCCGGGTTGTATGTTTTTTTTCGAATGCTTCAGTAACTAACAACGGATAGTTTTCTCAATAGGAAATTCAATAACTAATATTTTGAATTTTTTTATTTAAACGATCATATTTTTTATCTAATGGAACTTTGCTGAAATAAGCTTTTTTTAAATTATGAAATGCCTGATCGTATTTTGTTGAAGCTGGCGTTAACGTTTTATCCAAAATTGCATCGGGATTTTTTGTTGCATCTTGCTTACGTTGTTCAAAAAGTAAAACTTGTGCTTCGTAGTTACGTGAACGCATGAAACGAATGTTTTTTCATTGTTCATTTTTTCCGTATGCTTCAGTTAATCGTTCCAATTGGCGTTTTAATTGATTTTGTAATTTGGTTAGATCACGAATCTTTTGTTCGGATTTCTTTTGGGCTTGTGTTTCAACTTGTTTTAATTCTTTGGTAATTTCTTTTTGAACTTCCTTTGGCACACGCATTAATTTAATTCCGTATTTAATGTTTTCGATTACGTTCATATTTGGAAATAAACCATAATCTTGAAATACGGTTGCAGTTGGTCGATTATTCGGTGGTAAATCTTTAACATCAATTCCGTTAATGATGATTTGTCCCTCGGTTGGATCTTCAAATCCACCGATCATTTTTAAGATTGTTGTTTTTCCACAACCACTTGGGCCTAACAATGTAACAAATTCCCCTTTGTTAATCGATAAATTAATGTTGCGAACTGCTTCTAATCCATCGGGATAAACTTTGCCAATTTTATCAAGGACTAAGAAATTATTTTTTTTCATCATTTTGTTTTAAGATATGTTCGTTAATAACGTGCGATATTACGTTATTAAAATAATTATAATGAAAAGTCGCTGATTTTACAATATTTTTTTTATTTGTATTTACTGCGAAACTAGTTTTAACAGAACTAAACGCCGGAATATCGTTTGCACCATTACCAATTGCTGCAGCATCTTCGGGGGTTAAATTAAGCTTATTTAGGATGAATTTAATGCCATATCCCTTGTTAATCCCAAACGAATTAATTTCTAGCATATATTTATTGTGAACACTAACATTAATTTGGTTCGGAATCGTTTGATGAAATCATTGCAGAATTTGACTAATGCGTTCCTTGTGTCGCGACATGACAATAATTTTAAACGATGTTAAGTCGGTTGCTGGCTTAATTAGCAAAGTATTTAAGTTTTTAAATATTTTGGCAATTCATCAGTACAATGGATAATTAGAATATACAGCATTTTTTTGATTAGAATTTTCGGTATATGACCACATGATTAAATGATTTTTTTTGCAATATTCATATATTTTTCGTGCTAGTTCATTATTGATTGGATTAATATAAGCGGTCTGATCAAGGTAATTGTAGATGTATCCACCCGTTGAACAGATGGCATATTCGGGTACATAATTTGTTTTCTTTTTAATTTGTTCAACACATTTGCGAATGGAAACAATACTTCGCCCAGTTGAAAGCACAACCTTTCCGCCTAATTCAACATATTTTTTTATTGCTAATAAATTTTTGCGACTAATTTTACCTAATCCGCGGACTAATGTGCCGTCAATATCAATGAAAAGAATTTTTACCACAACCAGTTAGCGATTAATAATAATTAGCGAATTAAACAATATTAAGTTTTACGTCTTTACGTTCTTCAGCAGTTGCAGCGAATAATGATAAATTATACAATTTCATTTTTGCGGCAACACAACATTTCGGGAATGCATAAAGTTCTTGGTTAAATTGGGTAGCTACGGCATTATATACACGACGAGATGCAGCAATTTCTCGTTCAATGTAATCAGCGGATGACATTAAATCACGAATGGCATCAACAGCCGATAATTTTGGATAGTTTTCAAATGTTGCTAACATCTTACTTCATGCTTTATTTAACATTTCCACATTTTTTGCTCCGCCATTTTTATAATCATTTGGCGAAAAGTTATTCCCAGTTCGTAATTTTGTTAAGTCAGCTAACAATCCACCTTCATATTTAACAGCCGATTTAGTTGCATCGAATAACTTAATTAATGTATCACGACGTTTTTTTAATTGCACATCGATGTTTGAAGCAGCTTCATTGGCTTTAACTTGTAAACGTTGAAAATAGTTATATGCATAAAAGTAATAAATTGTTAAAGTAAATAGCATCACAAAAAAGAAAAGGAATTTTTGAATCCCAGTTGCAGTTGCAGGAATTTGATTATTTTGAACATTGGGATTAAATCCGTCTTTTAATGTTTCTGCTTCTTTGATTCTCGTATCGATTAACACGTTAAAGTACCTCTATTTAAGTATATTATAACTTTTTTTGTTAAATTCACTTCTTCTTATGAAAGAATCAAATTAAAATGAAAGTAATGACTATTAATCCGCCAATTACGATATAGTAGCTATACGCCCATTCGGTTTCGGGCATATTTTTAAAGTTCATTCCATATACTCCGACCACAACTGTTCAGACACCCATGATAATGGTAATTACCGTAAGCCGGGTTACCAATGAGTTGGTTTGATTAGCAATTTTTGTATCATAAGAATGCATTAATTCGCTGCTCAGTGAATAAACTGATTCAATGAATTTTAATAATCCACGAATTCGGGTACTGATGTTTTTATATGCAGGATATTCAGCTTTTTTAATTAATCCCGCTTCTTCTAAACAAAGCATGATATTAATATTATCAATTGCCCGGATATCTTTTTTTAAAGTATACACTTCGTTTCGTACATTAGTAATTAATTCAAAGTGGTGATTACCGGGTTTAACTAAAATTTCATCAAGAAAACGTTCAATTTTTGATTCGTAAGATGTGACAATTTCAAAATATTTAGAAATGATCGTATCAATAATTATTGACGCATAATAGACTGGTGTGTAAGTGACATTCAATTTTGCTTCAACAGTATTAATTCGATAATGGATTTGATTTTTGATGTAATTAACAACATTATTATTATGATTTTCTGGGTAGACAAAAAAGCAAAAATTTGGTCCAATATAAATATTAAATTCATCATTAATGTCAATTTCCGGAATTGCTAATGAAATAAATTGATATGTACCAAAATCTTCATATTTAATTGTACTGTCAACTAATCAACCATCATTAACGGTACGATCATCAACATTAAATTTATTACAAACTGCTTTAATTTTTTCTTTTGGTATGAGAATAAAATAACTTTCGAGATCACTGATTGTCAAATCGTCAATTGTGCCGTTTGCTAAATCAAGAATCTTCATTATGTTTATATTATAAACCGAAGATAAATTAAAAATTATTCTTTTAAATGATTTAATTGCACAATATTATCTAAACGTCGATCTAAACTATCTAGACGTTTAACTACATAAACCATAAACTCTCGTACTTCTTGATTGAATTGTTCTTGACGTATTGCAAATTCAACAAACCATTTTGGTGGTTGATTTGATCTCGGTTTACGCTTTGGACCGGGTGTCGGATCAACGGAATGTCTTTCAGATTTTTGTTTAACAACTGCTAACGTTTCGTTAACACCAATCCGGTTTGCTTGTGTACTATTGATTACTTTCACTGTCAGTTTACGCATATATTATAGTGTAATTTTGAATTGATATGGCTTTTGCTATCGAACCAATTTTTATGAAGAAGTTTTGGCACTTTGTGTTTTTGTTAAAACAATATTTTTGATTTTTTCTAATAACTCGCTGTTATTTTTTAATGTTTCAATTGTTGCATCTTTTCCCAGCGCAATTTTTTCGTCATTAAAATAAAATCATGCGCCTTTCTTGTC
>JAITFD010000008.1 GCA_031281575.1 Mycoplasmataceae bacterium
TGACCACGAATCATTCGATTGAAAAAACGATTTCCCCAAGAGTTATCAACTTCACCATTACCCGTTAAATTGGTTCCCGTTCATTTGGCAGATTTCGGGACTTTTCATACTTGATTTCCGTGTTGATCTTGTTGCATCAAATGCGGTTTCGCCATTAACTCTTTCCGTTTTTTGGCCGCTCCTGCCATCCGGGTTGCATAAGCTGCATTAACGTTTTCCGATTGAATTGATTTTGAACCAGGGTGAAATGTAATACCTCATTTGCCTGTTTTTTTACCCGAAATATCTTTTTCCTTTCCAAAACTAATTCGGCCCACGTTTGCCGCTCGCCAATCACGTTGTTTTTGGTATTTCGAGACTTGCTCAGCCGGTTTATTTCATCAATCCTTTATTAACGGATTTCTTAAATTTTGTTCATAATAGCTTTTTGATGATTCAAATAGTTTTTTTCCCGCGCCAAAAAAGGTTGATCCTTGCGCGCTGAAATTACGATCAGTCACACCATATATTTGTTTATCAACGGAATTTACCACCTGGAAAAAAACCGTAAAAATCGATTCACAAGCAAACATCAAACCAATCGATGTCGCAATATTAAAGTTCTGTAATGCAATTTGATCCAGAGACGAAACCTCAATTTCGATTTGGGGAATAATGATTGAAAAAACGATTTCCGCCGCATTAAACATTAAATATAAGAAAATAATACTATATCATCTTCCGTATAATGCCCGGTACCATTTTTTCGGAATTTCCGGTTTATTAATTCCCTGCGCTAAATAAAGTCAACCGATTGACCAAGCATAAATCATTAAAAAAACGCGCTTAATGGAAAAATCAACATATGTATACATGATCATCACAAAACCTCAACACATAATTGAACCAAAAAAAATCCGATAAACAGAAAGATCAGCAAAAATACTTGGATCAACGGTATCATCTCAATGATAATAAGGACGACCAGTAACAATCGAAAATATTAATTTTACAATTGATGCACCACTACCATATTTATTATGACTAGCAAATTCATAAATATTTATATCACTGCTCGGATCAAGGAATCTTCATGCAATAGATCCGGATGATGGCGAGACATAAAAATTAATTTTTGTTGATGCCAGTACTTCATAAGTTAAATCATCGGTAAATGCTTGCAAGTAGGTAAGTTCCGTATTTCAATCTTGAGCAATTGTTGGATAAGCCGAACCATAACGTTCGGCAAAATTTTTCGATAATGTATCGTCCATGATTTGAGTATGAACTGTATTTAGTTGATAACAAGCGCTTTGCAATGCTTGAATTTGGCCTCCTAAATTTTTTAAAAACCGGCCTAAACTATCGGTAACATACATATCATTAAATGCAATGGTGTCGCCGATTTCATCATCGGCATAAAACGGATCAGCAAGCGCCGTTTGAATATATTTGATACTATTCGTTAACGCATTAAATGTTGATTTAATTCGATTTAAATATAATTCCAAGCGTTGAAACTGTAACGATAAAGCAAAATCCGCTGGCTGCAATTGATCACGGGCTGCATCAATTTGTGTAATTAAACTTTCAATATTTGTCCGGCTAACATCGATATAGGACGATAGCGTCATTCCGGAGAGATCAGTAAATACGACGTACTGGAGCATTCGTGAATATTGGCCGAGCAATTCATAACTTTCCATGTCAAATCGTTCGACAGTATCGCTATCTAATGCTTTTGGTACATCATTATTAAAAGCACTAATAATTGCGGAAATGGTACTATCGACAAAGGTTAAAATGAAGGGGGTAAAAATTAAAATTAAAAACATTAAAATTGGTCATTTTAATTGAAATAAACGGGAACGTTGATTTACAGTTGGCTGCCCGTCTTCATCAACAATCCGCACTTCCCGAAATTTAAGCAAAAAATTAATAAAGAAAACAATTAATGAGATCATTAAAATAACAATCACTACCGTATAAAAGCTTGAGTTCGGTTTGAAACTATAAACTGATGATCCATCCGGATTCGTCTGGTAAAAAAAAAGATACGACATAAAACCGTTCGTAAAAAATTTAAAAATCTTAACCAATACATCAATCACTTGTAATGGTGCATAAATGAAAATAAAGTAAAAAAAATCCCGAATCGGTTCGAAAAAATCAAGAATTGTTTCAACAATTCATTGTACGAGCGTCAGCATTGCGCTATCTCATCCGCCTTTAGTTTGCGCAAAAATTTGGCCTAAATCTAGCATCATACATATATTATATGTATAGTAATTTTAGTAATTAATAATCAGAATTAGTGATTATTTATTGATTTGTTTTTGGGCAAAACGGTAATATAATGATGGCGAAACCAACGAGAATGCGCAAAACACAATAGCGAAAGCAATTAAACCAACTAAAGCGATTGACGAACTTGAATACATAATTGCATTACCGTTTTCTGTTCCACTATTAATTATTCCCTTAAAATATAGAAAATCAAGCAAAGCAATAATCGTTAAAATAAAGCTGATTGCAATACCAAAAACAAAAATAAACCCATATAAAAATAAATTACGACGAATTTTTGGATCGTGAGTTGTGTTTGTTAAATAACCAATTCGTGCAATTCAAAAAATCGGACATGCAACAAAATATCAATGTGGTTTTAAACGGGCTAAAATTTCTTGATTACTATATCCACCAACACCACCAGTTGATCCGTCGGCACGTTCACCACGAATTGCTTTTAATGTTTTTGATTCACCAGCCACCATTCGCAATGATCGTGCACTACGTAATAAATTTTGTAATTTTTTTACAACTCAAAATGCAGCAACCATAACAAGGATTAATACCCCAGCAACGATGAATCCGTTTGTACCTCATGTTGGATGCGGTATCGCGAAAACAAGGATCAGACCAATGAAGCATCCAAAACCAATGATCGCTAAAATAACAATTGCTCAGAAGAATTTTTTTTCTCGCGCTGTATACTCTAAACGATCTAATATACCCATATATAGTTTTATTATATAACAAAAAACATATAATGTTTATGAGTAATGAAAATTTTTAAAAATAATTTGGGCATGTATGCGGAAGCAGTCATTGACCGTACATGTGATTATTATCGGCAAAAAGAACTTGCAATAATTGAAAAACGTCAAATCCCGATTAAAATAATTCGGCGAATTGATGAAACGACAATCGTCGGAAAACTACAAGCCAAATCGTTTGTTGATTATTTTGGTGTAATCAACGGTCACTATTTTGAATTTGAAGTTAAAGAAACCGATGCTGATTGTTTTAATGTAAATTTAATTAAAAAACATCAATTTGAATATTTACAATATTTAATTAAATTAAATATTAAATGTTTTATTATTGTTTATTTCAGCAAACAATCTGCTTTTTATTTGCTTGATTTTAATTGATTGCTTAATCAAGATACCAAAAAAATAATTTTTGCCAAGATCAAAGAATCTTGTACCAATCTAGCAATTGTTTATCCAGGAATTCTTAATTTAATTGAAACAATAAATAATTTGTAATTATTTAGAAACGATGTAATTTTCGTTATGTCCGGCATTATGGTCACGACGTGATTTACGTTCGTTAACTTTGCCTTCACCGAATCGTTCATCTAAACTCATGTATCCGGTAATACGTGTGATCCCTTGAATGCGGTGAGATCCGCATACGGGACAACATTTATCTGATGGATGAAGATATGTTACACCATTAATTTGTTTTGAACCTACATTTTGTTTAGCCATTGACTTTTACCTACCTTTGCATCTTTATTATATGCTTTCGGTAATTGATCAGAAAAGAAAATATTATATTTGTTAATTTTGTAGGTTTTTTTATACTATAGTATTAAAAATTTTTGGTGAATTTTTGAATTAAATCTTAAAAATATCATAAAAAATAAGCAGAAAAATATAATGAATTATCAAAATATTTATTGCTTAATAAAATCTGTTTAAAGTAAATAATTTGTAATGAAAATGTAGGAAAATATTTTGCAATATTTTGAAAAAAATTAAAAATAATGTTAAAAATCCGCAATATAAGGTATGAGGGGATGTAATGTATATAACCGAGCAAATTAATCGAGCTGAATGTGGAATATGTGTGTTAAATACATTATTTTATCATTATTATGGTCGTAACATCAAACAAGAACTATTAAAGTTGGCACCAATCAGTGAACAAGGAATTAACATCTTTGATCTTGAAAATTTAGCAATCAAGCACGGAATATTGCTCGAAAGCTATCATGCAAGCATTACCGAACTAATGACAATTAAAAATAATGGGTTATTAATTACATTAGTAAAAGAAAAAGATGGTTTGCATTACACTTTAATCAAAATTCACAAAAAATATATTGAAATATTCGATTCAATAAAAGGGCATTATCAAATAAATTTGGACAATTTTAATCAAATCTATACCGGGACCATCATTATTCCACACAAACACAAAATACAATTTGACGAAAATAATAAATTTAATTTTCATCCGTTTTTTAAATTTCGATATGTCCTAACTAATTTATTTTTACAGCTCGCGGTGATTATTAGTTCAATTGTTGGCGCAAATTATTTTAGAATGATCATGATTCATGGCACTAGTCAAAAATCAATTAAAAATTTAATTCTTGTGTCTTTTGTGTTTTTATTATTTTTTGTAATTAATGAACTGGCAGTTTTTGTTCAACGTTTATTAATTCGCAAAACAGTCCATATTAACTGCATGTTACTGACAAAGCAATTTATTGATTCATTAACAAAAAAGAATAATCAATTTCATCTAAAAAATGATATTACAAAATTAAATCGAGTTGAAGAAGCAATTATGTATATTTGTAATTTCCACGGATGAGTAATAATTAATTTCATCAGCGGAATTATTACGTGTATCTTAATAATGAGCATTCTTACTTTCATTAATCATTGATATATGATTGCGTGTTTATCATATATCCTAATTAGCGGTTCCATTGGATTAATTGTATATCAACAACAAAAAAAGATCATACAAAAAAATATTAATTACAACACCGCCAATGAAAACGCAACAATTAACACAATTAACTATTTCAAAAATCAGCAAAATAAAATTTTAATGAATAAAAATATTGATGACTTAAAAATTAATTCACATGAAATTAATAAAAGCAATTATCAAAGCGAAATTCATCATGGCTGAAGAAATTTTATCAACGCATTATGTGGTCGGTTAATTTTAATTGCGATAATTATGATTGGTAGCATATCGATCATCGATGCACAACTTTCACTCGGAATGTTAATTTTAACAATTAATTTATTAAGTCTATTTACTATTAATTTTAATCACGTGATCAATTTTAAATATGCGGATGCGTGTTACCGACAGATGCAAGAAATATATGATAATTTTACAATGATCGGAAATATTGAAAATGGATCGATAACATTACCATTAAAAATTAAAACTGTAGCATATACCGTTGATGATTCGGAAATTTCAATCAAAAACGGACAAACAATTTTTAACAATCAAACGAAATTTAATTATGCGATTACATGTCAAGAAAATAATAAACATTTTAAAGTAAAAATTAATAACATTAAAGTTGATGAATTTAAAATTGAAGATATTTATGACCGTGTTATTATTTTTAATTATGATACTAAATTGCAGATTGATGATAGTTATCTTAATCAATTAATTACATACAACTGTGTGATCGACTTTATTAAATTATTTCATTTTAACATTAAACGACCAGAGAAAATTTTACCGATTTCGTATTATCAAATTATTAATTTCTTAATTTCTTTAACGTGTCGTAACCATATAATTATTTTTGATAATTCGTGGCAATACATTAATAAACAAATGTGAGCACACATCAAAAAATATATTATTCCGCAAATTAAAAAATTCAATTTTGTTATCTTCGAAAATAACGAAATTCACAATCAAAAAAAATCAACAAATAAATTAGCTTTCTATGCCAATAAAAAAGATCCAGTCCAAATTAAATCAATCTAAATTATAATATTAGTATGGAGCAAACTGGCGCTTATACATCGTTCCCCATTTCATTTAACTATGTTCAAACGATTATTTTGGCATTGATACCGCTAACAAATTATATTTTAGGTGGGGTGGAACGAATTGTTCGCGGTCAAGTTGTTTGTGGGATTCTTTGATTTGTAACCGTTGGATACTTCGGTATTGGGATTATTCTTGATTTAATTTCAATTTGTGTCTATAAAAACATCCGTTGATTAGTGTATTTAGATTAATACTATAGTATTGTAAATTAACTGCAAACACTATCTAATTTTATAAAATTAGCACTCTTATTACCTGTTTGCTAATTTTTAACATATAATATTTTTAGCCGTTATGGATTTTAGCTTTCAACCTGCCGAAAAAGAAGAAGAAGTACTTAAAAAGTACGGACGTAATATTAATCAAGACGTAATCAATAATAAAATTGATCCAATTATTGGACGTGAAGATGAAATTCGCCGTTTAATTGAAATTATTAGTCGAAAAACAAAAAACAATCCCGTATTAATCGGCGAACCTGGCGTCGGTAAAACAGCAATTGTTGAAGGTTTAGCGCAACGCATTGTTAATGGGGATGTGCCTGAACAATTAAAAAATCGGGAAATATGAGAAATATCATTAGCTAATTTAATTGCTGGTGCAAGTTTTCAAGGTGAGTTTGAAAAAAGAATTAATGCGATCATTAATCATGCGAAAAAATCAAATGGTAAAATTATTTTATTTATTGATGAGATTCATCAATTAATTGGAACTGGAAAGACATCCAATGGCAGTGCAATGGATGCGGCGAATATTCTAAAGCCGCAAATGGCACGTGGTGATATTAAATTAATTGGTGCAACCACAGTTGACGAATATCGTCAATACATTGAAAAAGATCGGGCATTAGAACGACGAATGCAAAAAATTGTTGTCAATGAACCGTCAGTTCAAGAAGCATTAACAATCTTACGTGGTTTAAAAGAACGCTGAGAATTATTTCATAAAGTAAAAATTCATGATGCCGCTTTAGTCAGCGCAGTTACATTATCCGATCGTTATATTGCTGATAAATTTTTACCAGATAAAGCGATTGATTTGGTTGATGAAGCAGCCGCAAAAGTTAAAACCGAAATGTATTCATTGCCGAGTGAATTAGCAAAAATTAATCGATTAATCATTGATAAGGAAACCGAAAAAGTATCATTATCCGATGATGCCGATCCAAATGCTAAAAAACGTTTAGCAATAATTGATACGGAATTAAATAATTTAAAGTTAATGCAAAAAAAGGCAAATGATGATTGAATGCATTCGAAACAAGAACACGATCGATTAATTGCCATGAAGACTGATTTAGAAATTGCGAAAAATCGGATCGATCGTTTACAACAAGAAGGCGAATTTGAAAAAGCAAGCAAATTGCTTTATATCGAAATCCCTAATCTTGAAAAAGAAATTCATCAATTAGAAGAAAAAATTAATAGTCAAAACTCAAGTTTCAAAGATGCAGTTGGCGCAAAAGAAATCGCCATGGTCATTTCGCGTGCAACCGGAATTCAATTATCAAAATTAACTTTAAATCAAAATGATAAACTTGCTGAATTACCGGGATATTTAAAATCGCGTGTGATTGGTCAAGAACGAGCTGTAAGTGTTGTTTCTGATGCGATTTTACGATCAAAAGCCGGTGTTAATGATCCAAATCGACCAATTGGTTCATTCCTATTTCTTGGACCAACTGGTGTTGGTAAAACCGAATTGGCTAAATCGCTTGCATATGCATTATTTGATACAGAAAAAGCAATGATTCGTTTTGATATGAGTGAATATATGGAAAAGCATTCAGTCGCAAAATTAATTGGATCACCGCCAGGATATGTTGGATATGAACAGCCCGGATTATTAAGTAATGCAGTACGGCTTCATCCGTATTCCGTTTTGTTATTTGATGAAATTGACAAAGCTCATCCGGATATTCTAAATTTATTACTGCAAATTCTTGATGATGGTGTTTTGCATGATGCAAAGGGTAATATTATTAATTTCAAAAATACCATTATCATTATGACATCAAACATCGGTGCGCAAGAAATTCTCGATGGTCATCCAAGTCAAGCCATTGAAGTTTTAAAGAAATTTGTTCGGCCAGAATTTATTAACCGAATTGATGAAGTTGTGACATTCAATCAAATTGAAAAAGATAATGTTGCAAAAATTGCGGAAAAATTATTAAGTGAATTAACTGAACGATTAGTAAAAGATGATATCCATATTGTTTTTGAAAAGTCCGTTATTGCAAAAGTTGCTAAAGATGGTTTTGATCCAATTTATGGTGCGCGACCATTAAAACGTTTTATCCAAAGTCGTGTTGAAAATTTCTTAGCTCAACAAATTATTGAAGGCCAAATTAAGAAAAATATTAAATATGCAACTACCGTTGATAAAAACGGCGGATTAATTATTAAAGAAGCACGCGCTGATTAATTAAGGTGTGTAAGGAATGTAACGTTTATCACTAACACGATATATTTTTCCTGGATGTGATTTACTAAAAAAATGAATAATGCCATTAATTTTATCTGTTGAAGGATTTAAAAATTCTTTTTCCGTTAACAATTTGTAAATTAAATAAAATTTAGTTACTGTTTGTTGACGATTCAAATATGCGGCGCTATAATCTAAAATTTTTCAAGCCTGATAAATCCGTTTTACTGTGTGTAATATATTACGATGGATTTGATTGTATTCGTTAATTTTATCCATAAATAAAAGAAATTCAGTTTCGTTTCATTTACTAATTTTTTTACGTAATCGATTACGCAAGTAATCATCACCGAGATTTGATTCATCAATCCCATATGGAATTTTTTTATGTCGACAATACTCCAACAATGTTACTTTGCGGAAATGAATTAGTGGGCGAACAATAATTAAATCTTGATAATGTGATTTACTTTTAATTCCATAAAATAACGCTTTTGATTTTTTTAATTGCTGCATCATTGCTGTTTCACAAAAATCATCCGCATTGTGGGCAATTAATAGTTTTTCGCATTTAGCGCGTTTTGCACATTTAACAAAAAAATCATAACGAATTAAACGAGCAAGGGTTTGAAAATTTTTTGATTTTTTTTTATATTCATCATATAGCTTCTGCGTTACACTTAAAACTTTCAAGGGAATATGATTTGAATGACAAAATTTTTCCACAATTTTTTGATCACGTAATGCTGATTTTCTTTTGTGGTAATTAACATGACAAACCAAAGTAATTTTATGGCGGTAACGATATAACATCGCCATTGAATCAGGTCCACCACTGACTCCAGCAATATATTTTTTTTTCATCGTAATTTTAGAAGACCGAATGATTGTCATTTAAGTATTTGATCAAATCACGAATCTTAATTTTATCTTGAATTGTTGTATCACGATTACGAATTGTAATGGTTTTATGTTTAAGCGAATCAAAATCAACAGTAATACAATAATATGTACCAATCGCATCTTGCCGACGATAACGTCGTCCAATTGTTCCGGATGTATCGAATGTTGCACTAATTCCCAATTCAAGAATTTTTAAATATAAGGCTTTTGCTTCTTCATTTAACTTATTTACCAAAGGTAATACAGCAATCTTATAAGGAACTAAATCGTATGGTAGCGCTAAAAGTTCACGCACATCGTCGTTGATGGTTTCTTTTTTATAATGCGATGCAACAACTGCATAGAACAAACGATCGCAACCAACTGATGGTTCAACAACTGATGGAATCAATTTTTCATTTGTTGTTGGATCTAAATAGTAAATATCTTTACCAGAATGTTTTTGATGTTGGGATAAATCGTAATTGGTCCGATTTGCTAAACCTCATAATTCACCTCAACCATGTGGGAATAAAAATTGAAAATCGATTGTTCGCGATGAATAATGTGATAGTTCTTCTTTTTTGTGTTCAACTTGCCGAATCAGTTGTGGATCAATCGTTAAAACATTTGCTAAAAAATTATTAATTTTAACAACCATTTGATTAAATATTGCATCAGCTTGTTGAGGATAACAAAAATATTCCATTTCCATTTGTTCAAATTCACGCGTACGGAAAATAAAATTTCCCGGTGTTATTTCGTTTCGGAATGCTTTACCAATTTGGCAAACAACAAAAGGCAATTTAGCGCGTGTTGTTCGTTGAATATTCATAAAATCAACAAATATACCTTGTGCAGTTTCTGGCCGTAAATATAATTCAGTGGCAGCATCTTCAACAACCCCTTGATTGGTTTTAAACATTAAATTAAATTTTCGTGGTTCAGTTCATTCCACTTTTCCACAAACCGGACATTTAATTTGTTTTTCGATGATGATATCATATAAATCTTTTAAAGGTGTTGCTTCAGTTACATTAACGCCAGGTGCAAATTCCTCGATTAATTTATCAGCACGAAAACGATTATGACAATTTTTACAATCAATTAACGGATCAGAAAAATTACTAACGTGACCAGAAGCTTCTCAAACTTTACGATTCATTAAAATCGAAGAATCTAATCCGTATGCTTCAGGATTTTTTGTGCAAAATTCTCTTCATCAAATGGCTTTAATGTTATTTTTTAATAAAACCCCAATTGGTCCATAATCTCATGTATTTGATAGTCCACCATAGATTTCACTTGAATTAAAAATAAATCCGTAATTTTTTAGATAATTTACTAATTCATCTTGTTCAAATTGTAACTTCATTATAATATTATTATATTATAAAAGCAAAATTAGCAAAATATATAATTCTTTTTAGTGTTTTTTACCCGATAAATTTCCTTTTGATATTTATGAACAAAAAGCAAAATGTGCAACACTTTAAATTTAGTTATTCGGTAAATTTTATTTGTTATTGTAATTAAATTCGGCTGGCTCATTAATCGTTATCCATATTTAGTATACTAAATATGCTTTACAAAAAATCCAAGTAGTATATAATTAGTATAAGATGATCTTGAATCTAGATAAAATGTGAACATATATCAAAACTCGACCAGTTTTTTGTGCGTTTTTATGAACATTTATTGTGACGATGGCGACAATTGTTCCGGCATCATTTGCTTTATACAACCACAATCGCATTTATGTTGTTGGCCCGAATAAGCTCTACGGCCTAGATGGTTCAGCTACTTATACAATATCTGGTGATAAATTCATTTATGGCAGCGAGAATTTAATTAAATGGGTTGTTTTAGATCGACCAAAAGAGTTTATCATTACCATTTATCAAAATGTTTTAACTTGATCGTATACTGGTATTGATGTTGAACAACCAGAGTATTACTTTCAACTTCGGGCTGAATATGAAAAATTAAATAGCGATAATTTTCCGATTACCATTATTAACGACTAATGAAAAAAAAACAGAAAAAAATAATTGAAGATAAATCATTGCGATATTTTCGGATCATGCTTTTTTGATATTTGACAATTACATGCGCAATTACTTTGCTTGCATTCATATGTACAATTTGTTTATTTTTCAAAATTGATTTAACTGGGGTTTATTACATTATGCCAAATACTCGCGGTGACAACACCCAAGTAATTACGCCATATGGGATAATTATTTTAATTATTACATTTGTAGCGACTTGCGCGAATACATTATTAATTTTTAAATCAAAACATAAAATTAATTTATTTTATTTTGGCATCTTGGAAATTCTTTTCTTTATTTTATTTATTACAACAACGATTGGGATTTATAGTAATCCGCGTTTATTTCTTCCTAGTTATGCAGAGTATATTTATGAAGGTCCAAATGAATGAATTCGAATTTATCATATTAATGACTATATTTATTTTCATTTAAGTATTTTATTTTTAATTTTAACCGCCGTGATTGTGATGTTAATTAATTGATATCACAACCGCACAACTCGCCATATAAAAAAGCATCACTTTTAAATTTATTCGCGTTTATGCATTTTACGTTTATGCGATGCCTCACTAATTTTGTGAATTTTTTCAATTACTTTTTTTCGGTTAATTGCATGATAACGATATTGACTCTTTGCTTGTTGTTTTAGTTTTTCTTTATTTTTCTTATGATGAAAGATTTTAAAAGTAAATAATACCCCATAAAATAAAATGATGCCTAAACCAGGAATAATACTAATAAAGAAAAGCGATCCATTAAGTGTTGTCCGTTCGGGAAAATAAATTTCCAAATTTTCAATCGCGATCACTTCGCCATCGGCTGTTGAAGCAACTAAAGGAATAATAATTTTATCATTAATTCCAAATTTACTGATGATGATTCCTAATGACCCGTCGGGATAGAAAACAATTAAATCGGTTAATTCAGCCGGAAGTGATCAAGTAATTTCACCGTAATAGTCATAGTTTGTTCGTGGTAAATTTTTAAATTCTTCATACATATCGTTATGATCGATTTCAATTTTACGAATACCACGAATTTCAAGAAAAGGTAGGGTAATATTAAAATGGACGGGAAAAGCCTTAATCACGTGATCGTCATCGACCATGATGGCTTTAATGTTTAATGTATGATTACCAAGCGGAATGCCTTTATAAATACTTAAATAGCCCGTTGTTGCATTAATGTATACTTGATTATTTAATAAATCATAGTCCGGTGATAAAGGGTCAATTTCCCAACGAATTGTCTGTGATAATTCGCTTGGTGAAATCATCGCTGTGAAACGAAATGCATATCCGGTCATTCCACGATACCAGTTAATTGTGTCGTTTTCTGGCATATAGACCGTAATAATTGGATCGTTAATATAAACAATTAGTGAATAACTAGCAATTAACGGAACTCCCGCGGTAATTGATGGGTCATTGGCTTTAACATTAATCGTAATTGCTAATTCTTGGTACGAGTGAATGGTTTTAGGAACGGTTAATAATCCGTTGTTATCTAATTGTAATTGACTAGCCCCAGAACCAGTTAATGATCATGTAACTGATTGCGATAATCCATACGGTGTATTAGTTGCGTTAAAAATTGGTTGAACAACGGCATTAAATTGCATTGTTCCACCAACCCCGTCCGTAAAACTATTCGTATCATTAGTTGTAATATCAATCATACTAGCATGTTGATTAATATTAAATGACGAAGATGTAACATGGGACGGCTGAGTAACACCAGTGGCAGTTACCTCGATATAATATTGACCAACCGCCAAATTTGGGTTAATGCGGATTTCTCCCATTGGCCCGGTAAATAAGTCCGCACTATCATAAGAAACCGATGCTGCAACTGTATATGTATAAACATACGTGTCAGTTGGTGATGCATTACAACTGGTTGCAATGGCAATTGTTTTGGGTACTTTTTGGACACCATCTAAATAATAGCCATTTAGTCCAGTCGCCGTAGTAGTATATTCCATGCTATATGAAATCTCGGAGATTCTTACATCGATCGGTAAGGTGTTAGTTAGTTTCGTTCCATTCGGTAATGCAAGCGCATTCGCGGCAACCGTAATTACTAAATTAAAATGCGCCCCATCATCCAATGCTAAATTTGTTAATGTTAAAATTCCTTGTGTATTATCGTTTGGATTTGGCGATAAGGCAAAATTACTTGCGCCGTCACCGCTTAATGTTCACGTCTTTGAATGATCCGACAATACGGTATTATTCGGCATGGATATAACCGATGTAAAATTCGCAACTTGTCCGGCGGTGTTTTCAAAAAAACTGACATTTAATGGACCGGTTAAACTGATGGTTGGATTATTTACATGAATCGTTACTATAAAATCATTTAGACTTTCATAATCGCCATATCCAGCATGGATATTAAGCGGATACGTTCCAACTAGTAAATCCGCCGGAACAACAATTGATCCGTCACTACCAATATTAAATTGTGTTGAATTCGTAATTGTTCATGTCGGTATAACAACATGACCGTTCAATGTTGCGACAAGCGGTAGTGTTGATCCACCTTGGTAATAACTAAATCATGCATCATGGTCGCCATTAATAACGATATCATTTGCCAAAATCGCAATCCGAACATCAACCGTTTTTTTAATTGTTAGATATGAAGCATCAAAGGCCGTTAATTGAATGTTATAGTTGCCATATTCAAGGCCGTCGGTATTAATAATAATGTCACAGTTATTATTTCGCACACCGGATTTAATAATTTGAACATGATTAGTAAATACTTGGTTCGATGTAACAAACGATCAATCAATATAATCATTGGCATAAATTGCGTCCGGTCCAATAATTTCCGCCTGATATCCCGATAAAGTAATCGTACCAGAGTTTTGATATGATTCATGATAAGTAATCGGAGCATATAAATCGATGCTAGGTCCTTCGACAACCACTACTACATCAATTGATGTTTGATAAACTTCAGCGTGTTCATCATCATAACCGGTCGCTTCAATCGATAATGTATATTCAGCCGGTTCACATCCTGGCTCAACATATAATGTTACACCGAATACATCGTCCGGATTTGGTAATACATGAATTTTATCGGTTGTTGGGGAGCCATCGGCAAAAACTAATGCTCATTCCACATCTTCGATTGATGGATCGTTAGTATTAACATAGTACGTAGTACTTCCACCACCAAATACATCTGTATCAAGTGACAAGCTACCAGATAAATAATAATATGATTCATCAGCTGATCCTTCCACAACGATCTGCAAATCATGGGTGTCGGTGATCACTGAATTATATGCAACTTGTGCTGATAAAACAACATTGTAAGTTCCGGGAGCGGTTGTGGTCGGAACAGTAATTAATCCCGAATATTGATTAATTTCAAATAACGGCGAATCAATTGATCATAAATAATTCCGCGGGATCGTTGTTGTATCAGGTGTTGCATCAATTGATCAATTATTCATTTGTTGTCCTGGATAAGCACTAACTGAATCAGGACCTTTAATTTGAATTTGTGTAATTTCATTATCAACAACAATTTGATCTTCAGATTGTAATCCAAATACACCGTCGGTATCACCTAATTTTAAATCACCGTGATGCGAACGATATGTTGCTAATTGTGCCTCTGTCGCACCGGGCATCATGTGAATAATTGTTTTTGCATTTAGCACATCAGGTCGGCTGACAATTGTTGGATCATAGTTTGCAAATTGAGCTCGCTGGTAGCCAAACTCACCACTACTAGTTTGATAGACCTCTCAATACATTCCCGTACCGTCCCGAGTTGTTGAATAATCGTTGTCATATAAATATACATTGCGGATGTTTAGTGCATAAAAAAAACAACGATTAAGGACATTTTTAACATTTCGCAAATCAACTTCCGTAATTGAAAATGCTGAATCAAAACAACTAACGGGTAAAGTAATTAAGGTGTTTTCATCAAACAATTCCGTAATATTAATTGCTCCGGACGCTAATGAATTACCATAAACATGTTTGCTACCATTTTGATTAACAATAACTGCCGATCCGTTAATTCCATTCACCATTGAATATGCAACTTTCATATTAGGATTGTTTGGATCGACAGTAATTTGATCCCATTTTAAATTTGGCGCACACCCAAAACGTAATGTTTGTACAGTTGACGTAGTCAGTTTATCGGTAATTGAACGACCTAAATGAACAGAACGCAGATTTGTACAATTATAAAATGTTCGATATGGCAATTCAGTCATAAAATTATTTGAACTAAAACCATAAATTTCTTTACAAGAAATTTCTGGGGCGGATAGGTCGTTATATGAGAATGTACCAACAGTTGACATCCCGCTTGTTCCGTCAAAAGGCGCACCAGCTAGTCCAGTAACCTTGAACGTTGTGCTAGTTGCGGTTTTAGTAACATAATCTTGGACTTTCAAGTAAATTACAGAATTGACGTTGAAACGATACCCAGTTAATATTACTTCGTCGCTTGCTGAATTATAGCTTGTGCCCTGTCTTTGACCAAAATATAATTCATCGCCACTACCAATACTTAATCCTCACTTTTCGTAATCGGCGTTTGTCTCAGTTAACGAAAAAACATTTTTATATTGTGTGTTGTTTGCACGAACTCCACCAGTTTGATAACTATCAGCAGCTTGAATTGATGCGAATTCTGCATCAATTTTCCGTCGATCATTTTCAACAAATTGCACAATTATAATCACAATTGTACTTAATGCAATTAAAATACTTAATGTTTTGATAATGAGGATTTGGATTTTTTTTGACATATTAATATGGATAGATTTCATATTGAATTTGTAAATTAATTCCAAAGGTAGTTGTTGTATTTTGACATCATCAATAATAATTAACTTTAATGTTGTCGTAAATTACTCAAAATTGCATATTAGCGATATAATATCAATTTAATGATAAAATTAAATCATCAGATTCAGAATCAAAATTAAGTTCGCATACATATTCATTAGATGTAAAAGTTAATTGATCAGTCACACTACTTTCCTTTGAAAATGCAGCAATTAATAATATATTATTAATTTGATTATTCTTATCAGCAGTAATAACATAATCAGTTTTATTAATTTCGTGATTGGTGATGCGATTTTGTAAAACTCCACGAACGACAAAATCTTTTTGCGTTGCATCTGGTTTACGGGCTTGATAATGTTGTCCTTCATTGTAATAAAATGTATAATCAAAAGAAATTTCATTATAATTTGAATTGTTTCGGAACATTGATAATGGGTTTTCGCCATATAATACATCATCATTAAATTTTTCGTATCGTCAATTATTTAATGGTTGTGAACATGAAACAACTGTTAAAATGATAAAAAAAAATAAAAAAACGATCGACAGCAATTTGATCCTCATCTTACAATTAATTATATATTAATTTGCCTCCGAGTCATTGAATTGGCTTAAATATAATTTATAGTATTTTTGTTTATTTTTTAATAATTCATCATGTGTTCCAGATTCAACAAGTTGTCCGTGATCGATTACCAAAATTAAATCAGCGTTTTTAATTGTTGATAAACGATGCGCAATTACAAATGTCGTTTTTCCTTTAATTAATTTACTAAATGCTTTCTCAACTTGAAGTTCTGTGATCGTATCAATATTGCTTGTTGCTTCATCTAGAATTACCATATGCGGATTAATTAGCATAATTCGGGCAATGCAAATTAATTGCTTTTGCCCTTCCGAGATTGATGCATAATCATTAATTATTGTATCATAACCTTTCGGTAAAGAAGCAATAAAATTATGTAAATTAATTGCTCGACAGATATTTTCTAAGTGTTTTTGTGTGATTTTCTTTTGCTGATAAACAATATTTTGGCGAATGGTTCCATTAAATATTCATGCTTCTTGTGAAACAACTGCATACAATGAACGCAAATAGTTAACATTTAAATCAGATATGTTATATCCGTCGATTTTAATAACACCGCTATTTGGATCATAAAAGCGCATCAATAATTTTGTAATTGTTGTTTTCCCACCACCAGTGTGACCAACAATTGCAACTTTTTGTCCGCTTTGAATTTTAAAACTCAAATTATTAATTACGTTTTTTTTACCATAGGCAAATGTAACATTGTTAAATTCCACATTGCCTTTAAATTGCTGACGGGGGATGACCAGATTTTTTGATTTAAATTTTTCATTTGGAATTGCTAAAATTGTTTCAATATGATTAAAATAACTTGCTCCTAATTGAATTGCTTCAAATTGAGTACTTAAATTAGCTAATGATAAATTGATTAATCCGACATAAACTAAAAAAGACGGAATTACTGTTATAAATTGCATGTTATGATCGCGAATTGCTCATACCGTTCCAAGCACGCACAAGGTAATTTCGCCAATATAAACGGCAGATAATAAAATCGGAGAAATTATTGATGAATATAATTTCGCTTTTTTACTACTTTTATATAGTGCTTTATTTGCTAAATTAAATTTTTTTTGAAATATTTGATTTAAATTAAATGACTTAACTATTGCATTACCGGTGTATGTTTCGTTGATTAATGTTGTAAAATTTGCGTTATCTTGTGTTGATTGACGGTAGTAATGATTGGTAAATTTAATAATTATTATTAAAATCGAAAATACAATAATAACAATTGTTGACACAATTGAGGCGTAGGTTCATGAAATATAAAACATTCCAGCAATTGTAAATAAAATAAACATCACATTACTAGCAAATCAAATTGTTTCTGGAACAAAACGATCTTGAATATATGTCGCATCGTTTGCCACAGCAGCAATAATGTTTCCGGTGTCAACTTGATCAAAATATGACAACGGTAAATGGTGGGTTTTTCTATTTAACTCGCTCCGTAAAATAAAAGTAATTTTTTTACCTAAAAAATGGATTAAATAATTATTAATCGTATCAAATAATCCCGAACCAACAACAAGAACGATAAACAGTATACTATTGAAACAAATTTGATTTCACAAATCATCAAAGTGTCCATATGATGAGCTGTTTTTATCAAATGCAAGAAAAATATCTGCCGTAATTCTTTCCAAGATAATTGGCGAAACTAGTAATAAAAAATAAGAAAAAAATGAAAATATTAAAATAACAATTAATCATCAAATTGCCGGACGATAAGATTTAAAAACACGAAAGATGCTGGGCAATAATTTAATTTTTGTTTTCATTAAATTAGTAATGCCTCCTGATCCGTAATTTGACTTTTTACAATTTGCTGATAAGTTTTATTTTTTTGATATAATTCACGATGTGAACCGTGAGCAACAATTTTGCCTTGATCAATTAACAAAATCAAATCAGCATTAGCAATATCAGCAACACGATGCGAAGTGATAATTTTTGTCGTATTTTTATATTTAATTAAAATCTTTTTTAAAACAGATTTGCTTGTACGATAATCTAATGCTGAAAATGAATTATCGAAAATTAAAAATTCTGGATTTTTTGCTAATGCACGGGCAATTGAAACGCGTTGCTTTTGTCCACCAGATAAATTGACACCGTTCTCACTTATTTGTGCATCATATTGATGCGGTAATGTAGTAATAAAATCATTTAAATGCGAAACATCGGCAATATCTTTCATTAACGTTTCATTAATTTTAGTTTCCTTAAAATAAATATTATTTTTTAATGTATTACGAAATAGAAAAACTTTTTGTGATACGTAACCGATCTTATTTCTTAATATTTTTAATGGGATTTGTCGTACATCAATACCATCAATTGCAATTGATCCTTTTGTGCAATCATAGAATCGTTGCATTAATTCGATAATTGTCGATTTTCCAGCACCATTTGCACCAATAATACCTAATGTTTGACCTTTAGAAACATTAAAAGAAATACCTTTTAATGTCGGTATTGCTGAATTAGGATAAGTAAAAGAAACATTTTTGAAAGTAATTTCACCGGTGGTTGTGAATGGTTTACTAAGCTGTTTAACATCTTGAATTGGATCAACATAATTTAATACTTCATTAACTCTTCGTGCACTAACAATCGATTTTGGTAAAGATGCTAATGCTCCTGCGGTTCGCAAAAATGCATTAATTATTAACGTCGCAAATGTTGCAACAACAATAATTTGTGAAGGATATAATGTTGCTGAATCGTCAAATACGCCATTAGTTTTTAACACTCATGCTCCTAATCAATAAACGGTGATATTGATTAAGTCAATAAAAGTATAACTAAGACTATATAGAATACACATCGAGAAATTAATTGAACGCACATTATTTGAAATAGCTTTATTTAAATGCTGAAAATTATTTAGATGAAATCCTTGCGCATTAAATGATTTAATTATTTTTGCGCCAGTTAATACTGAACTAATTTCATCATTAATTAAATCCAAATTTTTATCAACTTTTTTTGCTTTCTTTTCAACTAGTAATATAAATGAAACAAAAAAAATAATTAGAAACGTCGTGATTCCAATCACAATTAAAATAATGTTAATACTAAAGTTACTTAATGCTAATTGATTCCCAATCATAATTAATGAAAAAATAATTGTAAATGGGCCAATTAAAACAATGCGTAAAAAATCACGGAATTGCGACGCAATTGTATCAATATCAATGGTGTTCCGTGAAATTAAACTTGCCGTAGTAAAATGATTAACTCCTGCCAACGACATACTATTAACTTTTTTAAATAATTGCAAACGAATTTCATAAGCAAATTTACTTGCAATAATTGATGAAAAAATTGCATTAATAATTAAAATACCGATTAATATTCCGCAATAAATAATTGTGCTAATAATGATTGTTTTAGATTCATTATTTTGTGGAAAAATACTATGATCAAATAATGCAACTAAATCACCGATTTTCACTGGAATTTGAATCTCACAATAAACTTGAACACCTAACAATACAAGTAATATTGCAATCAATATTCATCTTTGTCAAGAAAAGAACTTTAATAGTTTAAACATAAAAGATACCTATTAATATATATTAATAGACCCTATAATAATTATAAGCGCTTGTAGCTCAGCTGGATAGAGCACATGCCTTCTAAGCCTGTGGTCAGGAGTTCGAATCTCTTCAAGCGCGCCATTAATTAATTAAGCGATATAATTTTCTTGATTGCTTTATCATGAACGATGAATGATTCGATTGAACGAATATTATCACGATAATGCTCTTTTAATTGTTCAACACTAATCCCATAAACTTTCGATGCTTTTTCAAAATATTCATCTAAATCTTTTTCCGTAACTTCGATACCATATTCATCAATAACTTTATCAATTGCTAAGGCAAAAACAATATTTTTGCGTGCTTTTTCTTTTTCATACACATCGTATTGTTCATCAGAAGAAAAACCTTTCTTACTAATTTCTTTTTGCACCGTTAAGTGATCTTTGTTAGCTTCATTAATTAATTCATCATGTAAACGTCGTTGTTCATGTTGCACTAATTCATCAGGAATATAATCAACAGTAGTTAAATTTGATAATTTATCAGTAATTTGTTTTTTTAAATCAGTAAATTGATTGAACTCTTTTCATTCATAAATTTGTTTTTCAACATATTTATAAAACTCTTTTTCATTTTTAGCATCAATTTTAAATTTACTTAAATATTCAGCATTTAATTCGGGATATTTAATATCACATACACGATTAATGTAAACATCAAATACAACTGGTTTTCCGGCTAAACTTTTTTCGTGATAATCATTTGGGAATGTCACGTTTATTTGTTTAGATTCATTTGCTTTCAAACCAATTAATTGATCTTCAAATCCAGCAATAAAAGCATTTGAACCGATAATTAAATCATAATCATTCGCAGTTCCACCATTAAAAGGTTTATCATCAATTTTACCAATGAAGTTAATATTTACACTGTCACCTTTTTTTACCACTTGGTCAGCTTTTGGTACTAAAAGTGTATCTTTTTCTAAATAACGATGGATCTCATTCTCAACTTCTTCAGACGATACTTTAATTTTTTCATATTGTAGATCTAATTTTTTCAAATTTGGCAATTCAACAACTGGTCGTAATTTAAATTGGGCTTGAAAGTTAAATTCATTGTTATCTAACTTAATTACTTTAATTTCGGGCGATCCGTCAATAATTTTAGCCGTAATTTTTTTATATTCTTTATTATGTCAAAATTGTTCATCGGTAAAAAAATTACGCAAAATCTTTTGTGCAGCACGAGCAAAAACATCTTGTTCACTAATATTTTTCTTAATTAATTCGGGTGGAATTTTTCCAGAACGGAATCCTTGTATTTTTAATGATGAAGCTAATGCATTAAATGCATTCGCAACTGCTTCTTCTCATTCTTTGCCTTCTAATTTAAACTCGACAGCATATGAATGTTGATCAACAGCGGCTTCGTTAATTAGTTGCATCGTTATATATTTGTTTTATTAAGTAACTTAATTTTTGAAAAATTAAGCAAGATGGTTAGAAACTGCTTTAGCAATTGCAAACATTTGTACATCTTTTTTACCTAAAAAAGCTGAAAGTTTTGCATCTTTAGAAGCAAGAATTGTACGACCGTCTTGTAATCCGTTTTTCTTAATATAAACTCAAATTTTCTTAGTGATATCCATACGAGAAATTGGTGCCGTACCAACGATAGCTCCTAAGACTGCGTCTGGTTTTACTAATGTTCCTAATCCTGATCCTGCTTTTTTTGTTGTTGCCATAATTTTTTTATCTGGTATGACATTATTATATATCTTTTATCGCTTTTTTCCATTATTTTTACATTTTACAGCGGTTTATTGCTCACAAAAAACAAGAAAAAATTACCATATTTATATACTATAGTATTAATTTATCGTCATTTTTGTTTAATAAACATAATTACATAATAAACAACACAAAATCGTTTAAAATGAGCAAACTTAAGCAATAAAAGCAAAAATTACAATCGTGTTCCGAACGTTAATTCATCGGATCGGGCTTTATCATATATAATAACATTAAAGATTCATGGCTAAAGCAAAAGGCGATAAAAATAAATGTATCGGGTGTGGCGCATGTATTAGTGCTTGCCCAGTCGGTGCAATTAAATTTGAAAATAATAAAGCGGTTGTTGATCAATCTAAATGTGTAGGTTGTGGAACATGTTGTGGTGTTTGCCCAGTCGGTGCGGTTAGTATTTCTGATTCCGATGAGTAAAAAAGAGATTGTAATTACTGGTTTGCAACCGACGAGTGGGTCATTGCATATCGGCAATTACTTTGGTTCAATTAAAAACTTTTTAAATTATCAAGGTAAATATGATTTATATTTGTTTGTTGCTGATTTACATGCAATTACACCGAAAGAATATGATTTTAAACATTTAGCTGAATCAAAACGTAATTTAGTTGCATCCTATATTGCGAGTGGTATTGATCTAAAAAAAACAAAATTATTTTTTCAGTCCGATGTTCATGCACACGCTGAGCTAGCTTGGGTTTTAATTTGTCAAACAACATTCGGTGAATTAAATCGTATGACACAGTTTAAGGATAAAAGTCAAAAGTTTTCGGCGGCAAATGGAACTGATTATATTCCAACTGGTTTACTAGTTTATCCGCCATTAATGGCTGCGGATATTTTACTTTATGATAGTAATTTTGTTCCCGTTGGTATTGACCAAAAGCAACACGTTGAACTAACCCGTAACATTGCGCAACGTTTTAATAATAAATTTGGAAAAACATTTACAATTCCTGAACCAATCATTCCTGAACTTGGATCAAAAATTATGGATTTGACTGATCCAACAAAAAAAATGTCAAAATCGGCTGCATCACAAAATGGTGTGATTTTTTTATTGGATAAACCAGAAGTTGCCGCGAATAAAATTAAAACAGCAATTACTGATAATTTTAATAAAGTTAAATATGATATTAAGAAACAACCGGGTATCAGTAATTTAATTTCCATTTATTCTTGTTTAACAAATTTAACAATTGCACAAATTGAAAAAAAATATGCGAATATTAAAAATTATGGTGAATTTAAAAAAGATATTTCCGACGAAATTGTTAAATTATTAAAGCAATTTCAAAATAAGTATAACGCAACATTAAAAAATTTCAACACAATTGCGCAACAAATGAAAACAATTACTGCACATTGTAATAAAATTACTGAAGCTAAATTATTACAAGTATATCAAAATATTGGCTTAAAACCAAAGAAATAAATTCAATTAAACGACCAACTTACGTTTAATTGCTTTATGATCAGCAGCAACTGTTTGGTGACCGTGTGGTGCTTTAAATGCCACATCAATAAAGCGTCCGACTTTATCAATTACCACACCTTCGCCAAATGTTGTATGGACCACAACGTCGCCAATTTCGTATTCAACCGATTGATCATGATAGTTATTGCGATAATTTTGTTTAATGTGCGAATCGAATCAAGGTGTATCTTGATCAGAAATTGGTTGATAGTGATCCGTAATTTCTTCAATCACATTTTGATCAATCTCATTAATAAATCGGGATTTCGTATCGTCGGCTTTCGTGCGTGGATTATAACTCGTTGAATATGAAAGAAACAACAATTTTTTTGCTCGTGTAATTGCCACGTAAAATAAACGGCGTTCTTCACTGATGTTTTCCGCTTTACCGGATGGCAAAATTCCATCGTTGATTCCGGCAATGAATACGACTGGATATTCACTACCTTTAGCAATGTGAATTGTCATTAACGATACGGTATCTAGGTTTCGTTCTTTCTTTTTGCTAACATCGGTATAGAGTGCAATTTCTTGTAAGTATGCATTAATATCATGTGGATCAGCGGCATTTTGTTCATAAATTTGAATTGAAGAAATTAATTCGTCAATATTTTCTGATCGCGCATCAAAATCATCATCTTGATCTTTAAGAAAATCTTGATATTTAATTTTTTCCATAATGTAGATTAATGTTTCACTAACTGTTAAATCTTTTGTTTGGAAACGAAAGCCATCAATCAAATTTAAAAATTGAACGATGTCATCATCGTGTGAAGCGCGCATTGCATCGGCAAATGTACAATGATTTTGTAGTGCATAATTTGTTAGCACTGCAATCCGGGCTAATCCAATTCCTCGTTTTGGTACATTGATCACTCGCTTTAATGATAATTCGTCATTAAAATTTACCATTAGTCGCAAATATGCTAATAGATCTTTAATTTCTCGCCGTTGATAAAAACGCAATCCGCCATAAATGTAATATGGAATACGCGCATTCGCCAATTCGTTTTCAATACTTCGGGATAATGTATTATTACGATATAAAATGGCGATATCTTCGTATTTAAATTCGCCACTAGCAACTAATTCTTTAATTTTTTTAGCAATAAATTTTGCTTCGTTAACTCCGTGATATAAAATAATTTTTTCTCCGGCTTCATTAGTCGTAATTAAGGCTTTTTCGTGTAAGCGCTGATTGTGATTTATTAAAGTATTTGACAATTGCAGAATTTTTTTACTTGAACGATAATTTAAATCAAGAATATATGTTTGTGTGTCAGGAAATAATAAATAAAATTCCCGAAAAATTTCTGGATAAGCACCACGTCATGTATAAATTGTTTGGTCTTCGTCACCAACGACAAAAATATTGTTGAGTTGTGCATTAACCAAATATTTAATAATCCGAAACTGATTTTTGTCTGTATCTTGAAATTCATCAACCAAGATGTATTTAAAAAAATTACTTCATTTATTTACAATTTCTGGATGTTCATCAAATATTGCTAAAACAAAAATTATCAAATCATCAAAATCCAATAAATTATTTTCCATCAATTTTTTATGATATTGAATATTAATTAATTTGATTACTTTTAATTCATCAAAGTCATAAACACCTAATGCTTTCATTTTTCCATAATCGTTGATTTCTTCAAGATTGATTCCTTTTCGTTTTGCTTCGGAAATTACGGCACGAATTTTTTTTGCGGTAAATTGTCTTTTCCCTAAACTAATTTTAAAATCATGAATCAAATCGTTAATGATCGTAATTTGTTCTTCTTCATCAATGACATTAAAATTTGCATTAAAATTACCAATCGTCGCTATTTCAACCCGTAGGATCCGTAGACATAATGAGTGGAATGTTCCAATCGTAATTCCGTTTGCTTCATTTTCAAGCAATTTTGCTACACGATTGCGCATTTCATTAGCTGCTTTATTCGTAAAGGTGATTGCGAGAATTTCATATGGATTAAAATGCATATGCTTAATTAGATACGCGATTCGTTTCGTAAGCACTGTTGTTTTACCTGTGCCTGCACCAGCAATAACAACGACTGGTCCAGATGCACACGAAACACATTTAATTTGGTTTTGATTTAAATCCGTTAGCACAATTTAATTATATGGTTTTCGATGTTCGTGATATTCCAAATTTAAATTAACATAATTTAATCGACGGATTAATTGCTTTTCAAAAATAAAATATAATTACTTATAACATGAAAGTACGTACACGCTACGCTCCCAGTCCAACTGGTTTTTTTCATATTGGAGGAGCACGAACTGCCTTAATGAATTATTTGTATGCAAAACATTTTGGGGGTGATTTTATTGTGCGGATTGAAGATACCGATCTTGGTCGCCATATTGAAGCCGGCATTAATTCCCAATTAAATGGGATAAAATGATTAGGCTTTTTTCCTGATGAATCGTTGGTTAATCCAGGTAAGTATGGACCATATCGGCAAACCGAAAAATTACAAGAATATCAAGCAATTGCCCAAAAGCTCCTTGATGCAAAACTTGCTTACTATTGTTTTTGCACAAAAGAAGAATTAAACGAAATGCGTGATTATGCAATTAAACATAATTTACCGCCAAAATATAATCGGAAATGTTTAGAATTATCCGCAAAAGAAATTGCAGAAAATTTAAAAAATAATAAAGAATACGTGATTCGTTTAAAAATGCCAGATAATGTTAATATCGAATGGAACGATTTAATTCGCGGAAAAATGTCGGTGCCAACTAGTGCTTTAACTGATCCGGTTTTAATTCGTTCAAATGGACTTCCGTTATATAACTTTGCGGTTGTCATCGATGATTGTTATATGCAAATATCGCATGTTTTCCGTGGTGAAGAACACTTATCAAATACGCCGTATCAAATTGCAATTAAAAACGCCATTGATCAATTAAAAATTAAAGCGTATCAAAACAACACAATTCAATATGGACATCTTTCCATAATTGTTGACGCGAGTGGAAAGAAATTATCAAAACGTGATACAACATTAAAACAATTTATTGAAGATTATCAAAAAATGGGTTATGTCCCTGAAGCAGTTACAAATTTTATTAGTTTATTATCATGATCACCGCCAGATAATCAAGAAATTAAATCGTTAAAAACAACAATTGAACAATTTGACGGAACACGGATTTCGCCAAGTCCGGCATTTTTTGATGTTAAAAAGATGAATTGAGTTTCTGGTGAATACATTAAAAAAATGACTGATAGCGATTATTTAAAATTTGTTAAACCGTTTGTTGATAAAAAATTTAATCAACTCGGAAATCAATTGGATTTAGCGCTACTTACATTTAAATTGCAAATTAGTTATGCAGAAGAATTAAATGGTTTGATTGATCAATTATTTTTTCAATACGATTTTAACAATTTAAATTCAGAAATAAAACAATTTATCAAAAGTGATGTATTTAAAAAGAACATCGATGCTTTTTTGAATGTATTAAATTCTATCGATGAGATCACATTAGAAAATACAAGCAACATTGTAAATCAAATAAAAATTACAACTGGTTTAAAAGGAAAAGATCTATTCATGCCGATTCGCCTAATTGCAGTGGCTAAAGAACACGGCCCAGAAATGAACAAAATATTAACGGTTGTTGGCAAAAAACAAGTTGTAGAACGTATCAAAAATTTTCCGAAAATAATTAAAATTTTATAAAAAATTCAGATTTTTATGATTTTTTCGACAATATATGGTTAGATGGTACTTCGTCGCCTTACGTTCATTTTACTATATCTGCTTACTGCCACAATTTTGATCGCATGTTTCATTAAAGTGGAAAAACTAAGCGATTGTCAAATCATAAAAGAAGAAAATAGTTATTTAATTATTATTAATCACAACGATAACAAACACATTTATTACAATATGACAACAAACTTACGATATGATGACGAGCTATACGAAATTACATTTCTCAATCGTTATTATCGCGAAAGTGAATGGGATTATTATTTTTTTAAAAGTAAAATAATTAATTTGAACTTCCCTAATTACATTAATTGCAAATTAATATTACCAAACCAAAATTTATGATCAACTTAATTATAATTTTTCACTAAATAAATTGATTTAATAATATATTATTAAATAACTTATAATAATTACATATGGAAACGCTACCAATCATTGTCTACGATTCATCTGGGATCGTTGATCCGAACTACGATCATAGTTTAATTTTTAAATTATACGAATTCCCATTACCGATTCTTGACACTAGTGCTGATATCTTTTTCCAAAATAATGATCTTGATCGTTTGTGATTTGCAAATTCTTTACGTAGTGGATTACATTTTGAAGTTAAATCAATTACTGCTGCGGGCATTAATAATATGTTGGAACAATTTTACCGAATTAACAAAAGCGAAACTAACCAAGATATTCCAGTTATTTATTTTCCGTGTTCATTAAATATTGTTAATCAATACAATACAATTAAGATGTTAATTGAAATTCATCCAGGTGCTTTTTTTCTAGCCAATACAAAAAACATTGGTGTAATTACTAATTGGGCAATTAATAGTTTTGCTCAAGATATTCAAAATACAACATATAAAAACGCTTTTGATAATCTCGAAAAAATTTATGCAAATTCGTGTTCATTTTTTATTAGTAAGTTTTGGGATATATCGCCACAAATAAAATTAAAGTGATATGAAAAAATTCTTGCTTATAATAAGCATGCTATTTTTACTGTCGATGAAAAAATTAAATTTGTTACATCTGCACACGACATCCATCATTCAATTGATAAAATTATTAAACGAATTCCAAGTGATAAAAAAATAAAAAGGATTGCTCTAATTAATGGATTAATAAGCGAACAAGAAGTTCAAGTAATATGTGAAAAACTTAGTCGAGCATTTACTTTTCCAATTGAACAAATTGGCATCTATGAAATGCGCAATCCATTATTAGCTTTTTTTAATGTTGAAAGTTATGGCGTGCAAATTCTCTTTGAATAATTTATTCGTTTTGATCTAAATAATATTTAATCATAATGATATCAGTCATTGTTATCCCTTGAATTTTTTGAGCTTGTGCTAAATCATGCGGTTTAATTCGATTTAATTTGTCAATTGCTTCTAATGATAAATTTTTAATTTTTTTATAGTCTTTAATTTTTGTTAAATCAATATTTTGTAATTTTAAATAACGGTTGTGGTTCTTGATTTCGTTTTTAATGTATCCATCAAATTTTACATTAATTTCAATTTTATTAATATCATCGTTCGATAATTTGACATATAATTTTTGGGGTAATAACATTTTTAAATTTATATTTGGCCGTTTTAACAACGCATATAACGTGTGTGCGCTATTACCGTATTTTTTCAATAAAGTACTTGTTAAGCTATGTGTTGATAAATATTTAATAACTTTTTGGCGAAGTTTTAAATGCAAATTAAATTGTTGGTAATCACTTAATCGAATAATTCCGGCTTGATATCCGTATTTAATTAAACGTTCGTCGGCATTATCATTACGTAATGTTAATCGAAATTCCGCACGACTTGTTAATAAACGATAAGGATCAGTGATTCCTTTCGTAACAATATCATCAACCATCACCCCGATATATGCTTCATTACGTTTTAATATAATTGGTTTTTTGTGTTTTGCCATTAAACTAACATTTAGACCCGCTAACATTCCTTGTCCTGCTGCTTCCTCGTATCCACTAGTACCATTAACTTGACCAGCAAAAAACAAATGCTTAATTAATTTTGATTCAAGTGTTTTATATAACTGAATCGGATTGATTGCATCATATTCAATGGCATAGCCATAACGTTGAAACTTTGCTTTTTCCAATCCTTTAATTGAATGAACAACTTGATCTTGAACACTTGTTGATAACGATGTACTTAAACCTTGAATATACATTGTTGGTAATGCAAGTGATTCTGGTTCAATAAATAATTGATGACGTGGTTTATCACTAAATCGTACGACCTTATCTTCAATACTTGGACAATAACGTGGTCCACTACCTTTAATCATTCCTGCATACATTGCTGATTGATTTAAATTAGCCCGAATAATTTTGTGCGTTTTTTCATTTGTATAGGTTAGATAACACAATTGTTGTTTTTTAAATGGAACATAAGTAGGAGCAAAATGCGAAAAAGCAATTTTAGCTTTACTACCTGGCTGTTTCTCCATTTTACTAAAATCAATTGAATCAATAAAAATCCGTGGTGGTGTTCCGGTTTTTAAACGAATAATTTCAAATCCAATTGATTTTAGATTATTACTTAACTTACTACTAAATGTTGAATATAGAGTTTCAATTTTATCTTGATGAACAACATCATAAATTGGTCCTGATTGTTCATTTTTTAATCCAATGTGCACTAATGAGTTTAGATATGTACCAGATGTAATTATGACAAACGATGAATTAATTATTCCGTTTTTAAATAATTGAACACCAGCAACTTGCTTTTTTTTAATTATGAGTGATACAACTTCATCAATAACTAATGTGATGTTTTTTTGTTGATCAAGTTTTTTTAAAAATCACTCGTGGTATTTAATTTTATCAATTTGTGCCCGTAATGCGCGCACACCTGCACCTTTTGATTCATTAAGGATTTTCATTTGGAGTTGATTAGCATCAGCCGCTAATCCTTGCATGCCACCCAATGCATCAATTTCCCGTGTAACAATTCCTTTGGCTGGACCGCCGACACTTGGGTTACATGGACACGATCCGATGCTATCACGGTTTAAGGTTACCAACGCACATTTTAGACCTGCATGGGCACAAGCAAAAACGGCTTCAAGTCCGGCGTGTCCGGCACCAATTACAATTACATCAAATTTTTTAACCATAAAAAACTAATGTTAACTATATTACTTTCACCTAAATTAACAACAAGGAATATTCCTTATTGTTAATTATAATATATATAATTAATATATATGGCTAATCTGACCGGAATGCGAAGATTTAACATCTTTGCTCCTTATCGTAAATTATTACGAAAAGCAAAACGTGTGGCAAATGATGTTGATGCATTGAAAAAACATTATCGTGCTTTAACCAATGAACAACTAGCAAACAAGACAAATGAATTTTTAAATAAACTAAATTCAGGACAATCACTAAATTCATTGTTGATTGAAATTTTTGCAACAGTTCGCGAAGCCATTTATCGAGTTACTGGTTTGTTTGCATTTAAAGTTCAAATCATCGGAGCTTATATTTTGCACGGTGGTGATTTTGCCGAGTTATATACTGGTGAAGGTAAAACATTAGTCTGTGTAATGGTCGCATATGCAAATGCGTTAATGAAACACGGCGTTCATGTTATTACCGTCAATGAATATTTAGTACAACGTGATGCAAAATTTTGTGCGGAGTGTTTAAATCCATTAGGAATTACTGTTGGTTATAATTTATCCTCATTTAACCCTGAACAAAAACGCGAAATGTTTAATTGTGATATAACCTATACGACCAATTCCGAATTAGGTTTTGACTATTTACGTGATAATATGGTGCATAATTATCAAGATAAAGTAATTCGTGAATTATATTTTGCAATTGTCGATGAAGGTGATTCGGTCTTAATTGATGAAGCGCGAACACCATTAATCATTTCAGGAATGCCGAAACGTGATGTATCAAAATATGTTGATGCGGATAAATTCGTTAAAACATTAAAACCGACTGATTACAAAATTGATGCTGAATCAAATAGTATTAACTTATTATCAAGCGGAATTAAAAAAGCGGAAGATTTTTTCAAATTAAAAAATTATTTTTTAATTGAAAATTCTGATCTAGTTCATAAAATTCGTAATGCCCTTTTAGCAAATTACGTTTTCGCAGTTGGGAAGGAATATATTGTTCGGGATGATAAGATTCTATTAGTTGATCAATTTACTGGACGGATTTTAGAAGGACGAAGTTATAACGCTGGATTACAACAAGCGATTCAAGCCAAAGAATATGTTAAAATTGAACCAGAAAATATTGTTGTAGCAACAATTACTTATCAATCATTTTTCCGATTATATAAAAAACTTGCTGCGTGTAGTGGTACGGCGTTAAGTGAAGATGAAGAGTTTATGAAAATTTACAATATGGTTGTTGTACCAGTGCCAACAAACAAACCTGTCCTTCGTAAAGATAATGATGATTATATATTTAGCGATAAGGTCGGTAAATGACACCACGTTACAGCGGAAATTGAAAAAATCCATTCAACCGGCCAACCGGTATTAGTTGGTACAGCGAGTGTTGAAGATTCTGAACAATTATGTACTTATTTGCGGAATAAGGGGATTAACTTTAATCTGCTTAATGCAAAAAATAATGCAACCGAAGCTGAAATTATTATGAATGGTGGTCAAATTGGCGCGATTACCATTTCAACAAATATGGCTGGTCGGGGAACCGATATTAAACTTGGTAAAGGTGTTAAAGAACTTGGGGGATTATATGTGATTGGTACAGAGCATAGTGAAAGCCGTCGTGTTGATAACCAATTACGGGGCCGTTCTGGTCGACAAGGTGATGTTGGTATGACTCGCTTTTTTGTTTCGCTTGAAGATGAATTGTTCCGTCGATTCGCATGAGAAAAAATTGGAAAGTTGCGAGCAAACTTAGAAGGTGATAAAGCTTATCATAGTTGATTTTTTACCAAAATTATTCTTGGTGCACAAAAGAAAGTTGAAAGCGCGAATTTTGATATTCGAAAAAACTTAATTGACTACGATACGGTTTTATCAAATCAACGAGAATTAATATATAAACAACGTGATCAAATTTTGTTCGGTAAAGATAATATTGCTATTATTACTAAAATGTGTGAAAATACCGCGAAAGAAATTATTAAAATTAATGTTGATCAACAAAACAACATTTATGTTGAAAGTGAAAAAGTGGCAAACATTTTAAATAATATTATTTTTAACAGTAATGTGATTAACCCAAATTTCTTTACCGAAAAACCGCTTGCCCAATGTGAAGCAATTGTGAGTGAAATAATTAAATTGAGTGTTAACGCTCGAATTGATGCTTTAGGTGACGAACAAAGCGCACGTGTGTTAAAACAAATTCTGGTCCAAAATTTAGATTTCCAATGAACCAATCACATCGATTTAATGTTCAAAGTACGTGAAGGTGTACAATTGCGTAGTTACGAACAAAAATCACCATTAAATATTTATATTCAAGAATCGGATGATCATTTCAATGTTATGAAACAAAATATTGCGCGAAACGTGATTGCTTCACTCCACCGAATTTATGTTCCGAATGCGGATAAAAAAATTAAAGAAATGTTATTGAAAACGATTCCCCAATGTTTGAATGAATCAGTTATTGATGATTTACAAAAACCAGCAATTCAAGCGGCTTTAAATAATGACAATATTGAAATTAAAAATTTGAGTATTTCAAGTACCCCGATTGTTGAAAAAACCGCTAATGAACAAGAAAAAAACGAAAAATAAATCGTTAATTTAATCCATATTTAATTGATAATTAGCGTTTTCGCATATAATATTATTAATAATAGAAATGCTAAAATTTACATGTGTTGATGAATTTAAATTATTGCAGAAAGGGTTAAGTTTTTACGAGCCCAGATTTGCTGCTGTAACCCAACTATGCGAAAAATATATGAAAGACAAAGATGCTGAATTAATGTTTGACGTTGTATTTACAACCGAAAAGAAAATTATTGAACTTAATCATAAATACCGCAAAAAAAATGAATCAACCGATGTTATTTCGTTTGCTTTTCACGATGATGAAGTTGTTAAAACACACCTTTTAGGTGAGTTTTATATTTGTGTTCCGTTTGTTGAACATCGTGCCGAAAAAGAACATTTTTCTTTTGACGATGAAATTATTTTATTATTCTTACATGGACTATTACACTTACTTGGTTTTGACCACCAAACAAAAAAAGATTTTGACATCATGTTCAATATCCAAAAAAAGATTTTAGAAAAAGTATTATAGAATAAATAATTATTCTTCGTTATCGTCGTCGGTTGTTGGATCTAATTCAATTTGTTCAGTTTTATGTCCTTCAGTATATGATCCAGCTAGTTCGCCACCTTTAAACATTGTGATTGATTGAATTTTTTCATCTGGTTCAAGTCGCATTAGTCGGACACCGCTTGTTGCTCGGCCAATCACGTTAATTGAACCTAATGGGAAACGAATTACCTTACCAGAATCCGTAATCATTAACGCATCTTCCGTACCAGTTACCGCGCTAATAAACATTAATTGACCAGTTTTATCATTAACCTTTAAGGTTCTTACACCCTTCGCATTTCGTTTTGTTAATCGGTATGCTTCGGTTGGAGAAAGTTTTCCAACACCTTTATTACCAACGGATAAAATTTTGTCACCCGCCGATGATGAACTTAATCCAACAACACGCGCTTTTTTATCTAAATTGATTCCCCCAACACCAGCTGCAGTTCGTCCCATTAAACGGACTTGGTCAACCTTAAAGCGGTTCATATTACCGTTGTTAGCGCCGATATATATTTCATCATTATCATTAACCTTAATCACATTAAATAATTTATCATCGTCGTTTAAACCGATCGCAATTTTTCCATTCCGATTAATATTCATAAATTCTTTTAATGCCGTTCGTTTTACCCGGCCATTAACGGTACAAAAGAACAATGAACCATTTTCATAATCAGCAATTGGTAAAATTGTTAAAATTCGTTCGCCTTTTTCAATGCCAACAATATTGATTGCTGGAATTCCTTTACTGGCTTTGGATCCAAGGGGAATTTGGTGACCACGGATTCGGTAAATTTTTCCATAGTCAGAGAATAATAATAAGTCAATATGGGTATTAGCCGAAATAATTCTTTCCACATCGTCGTCTTCATGTGTTTGAGCAGCATTTGCCCCAACTCCACCACGGTTTTGGGCACGGTAAGCATCGACTGGTAAACGTTTTAAATAACCGTTTGATGACATCGTAATTAAGATGTCTTCTTGCGGAATTAAGTCTTCGTCATCAATATCACAAGTAATATCAGTTCGAATTACTGTTCGTCGTTCGTCGCCGAATTTTTTTGTAATTGCTTCTAATTGACTAATAATGATTTGAATTTTACGATCGTGTTTAACTAAAATATCATTGATATCAGCGATTCGTGCACGTAATGTCGCTAATTCATCTTCAATTTTTTGACGTTCTAGTCCAGATAATGCGCGTAATTTCATATCTAAAATTGCTTTAGCCTGGATTTCAGTTAATTGATATTTATTCATTAATTTGTTCATTGCGTCATTGTTATCATCAGCAGTTTTAATTGTATTAATTACGTCATCAATATTCGTTGTCGCAATATGTAAACCAATTAAAATGTGTTCTCTTTCTTTTGCGCGTTTTAATTCAAAATTTAATTTTCGGGTTAATACTTCAATTTGGTGATCTAAATATATTTTTAAAGCATCGATTACATTTAATAATTTTGGTTCACCATTCACTAATGCAAGAATATTAACACTGAATGATGTTTGTAATGGTGTAACTTTATATAATTGATTTAATAATACTTCAGGAATAACATCTTTTTTCGTTTCAATTTCAATGCGGATCCCATCCCGTGAAGAATAATCTTGTAAATCCGCAATCCCTTCAACAACCTTCGTTTTAACTAATTCCGTAATTTTATCAATTAAATCTTTTTTACCAACTAAATAAGGTAACTCCGTAATAATGATTGTTGATTTACCATTATCGTGGTATTTAATTTCAACTTTTGAACGCACTGGTACACTACCACGACCAGTCCGGAAATATGCATCAATACCTTCGAGTCCGATAATTTCGGCCCCCGTGGGAAAATCGGGTCCTTTTAAAACATTTTTAATTTCTTCAACAGTTACATCTGGATTAGCCGCAATTAATTTAATTGCTGCTGTTAATTCATTTAAATTATGCGGTGGAATATTTGTCGCCATTCCCACGGCAATTCCACTACTACCGTTCGCTAATAAATTTGGAAATACTGCTGTTAAGACAGTTGGTTCGCGTTCACTACCGTCATAGTTATCGGCAAAATCAACTGTATCCATTTCAATATCAGCTAACATTACGTCGGCAATTTTTGATAAACGTGCTTCAGTATAACGCATCGCTGCAGCACTATCATCTGTTGATCCAAAGTTACCATGACCATCAATTAACATATAACGCATACTGAAATTTTGCGCTAATCGCACCATTGTTTCATATGCTGCTGTATCACCGTGTGGATGGTACTTACCGATTACTTCACCGACAATCCGTGCTGATTTTTTATGTGGTTTAGTGGAATCTAATCCTAATCCATATGCGGCAAATAAAACCCGACGGTGAACTGGTTTTAAACCATCACGTGCATCAGGTAAAGCTCGCGCAACAATAACGCTCATCGCATATTCAAGAAAAGAACTTTCTAATTCTTTATTAATCGGTAAATCATTAATCTTTGTTTTACTTAAATCACTTTTTATTTTCTCAATCGAGTTGTCGTTAGCCATACTTTATCCTTTCTTACACATCAATATTTTTAATAAATTTTGCATTTTTTGCAATAAAATCTTTTCGTGGCGCAACATCATCACCCATTAAAAAAGAAAAATTTTGATCAGCTAATACTGCATCTTCAATCGTAATTTGTTTTAAAATTCGGTTGGTTGGATCCATTGTTGTTTCTCATAATTGTTCCGGATCCATTTCTCCTAAACCTTTATATCGTTGAATCACATATTTGCTATCCGTATATTTTTGTTTAATTACTTCTAACTCGTCATCACTATATGCATATTCGACATTTTTACCTGCGATAAATTTATATAACGGTGGAACGGCAGCATAAATATGACCAGTTTCAATCAATTTGCGCATGTGACGGAAAAAGAATGTTAATAAAAGAATTCGAATATGGGCTCCATCAACATCGGCATCCGTCATAATGATAATTTTATCATAACGAATTTTTGTTAAATCAAATTCTGGTTCAACACCAGCACCAATGGCATTGATCATCGCATTAATTTCTTCATTATCAAAAATCTTTTCGGTTTTAGCTTTTTCCACATTAATAATTTTTCCCCGTAACGGTAAAATTGCTTGAAAGAAACTATTCCGTCCCATTTTTGCTGAACCACCGGCTGAATCACCCTCAACAATATAAACTTCGCTAATTTCCGCATTCTTTGATGAGCAATCCGATAATTTTCCAGGTAATGATCCAGAATCAAATGGTGATTTACGTCTTGTTGCTTCTCGTGCTTCAAGGGATTTTATTCGTGCTTCTTTAGCAAATAAAACTTTTTTAATGATTACAACAGCTTCATCGGGATTTTCTAAAATAAATTTTTCGAGAATTAACGACGTAATATCATTAACAAACGGGCGAACTTCCGTATTACCTAATTCCCCCTTAGTTTGACCTTTATACTGTGGATTGGGGTGTTTAATTGAAATAATTGCAGTTAATCCTTCTAAAACATCATCTTTCGAAATTTTGTCATCTTGTTCCTTCATTAATTTTTTCTCAACCGCAAATTTGTTTAATAAACGCACTAATGCTAATTTAAAACCTTCTTCATGAGTTCCACCTTCGGCAGTTCGAATATTATTACAAAACGAATAACAAGAATTATTATAGGTTTTGTTATATTGGAAAGCAATTTCTCCCATTACACGGTATACTTTACCTGATTCTGTCGGTGATTTTAAATCGTGGGTCATTTCACCATAAATAATCGCTGGTGTAAGTTTTTCTTTATCTTGATTAAGGTCTTCAACATATTGTTTAATTCCACCGCTAAATTCTCAAAAATCCGAAGTATTCGCAATTTCGTCTTTAAAAATGAACTTAATACCTTTATTTAAATATGCTAACTGTTTTAGCCTTGAAGCGATAATCTCGTGGTCCCATGGCGATTTCTCCATAATTGTAAAATCGGGATAGAATTCAATTCGCGTTCCGGAATTTTTATCCGAAAAATCAACATCAGTTACAATTTTTAATGGTTCAAGTTGTGCTCCGTGATCAGGATCATGATAATAATCAGTTGAATTAAATTCCATATAATGAACAGCATTTTCACGTTTAACTCAAACCTTCATTCATTTACTTAGCGCATTAACTACACTTGCACCAACACCGTGTAATCCACCAGAAATTTTATATGCCCCATCACCAAATTTACCACCAGCATGTAATTTACATAGTGCTAATTCAATTCCGGTTTTGCCTGATTCTTGTTTTTTGGTTGGAATACCTCGACCATCATCATCAACAATTACCGAACCACTTTTCGTAATCGTTACAATCACTCGGGACGCAAATCCCGCCATGGCTTCATCGACAGAGTTATCAACGATTTCTCACACCATGTGGTGTAATCCTTTGGCGCCAGTGTCGCCAATATACATTCCAGGACGAATTCGTACTGGTTGTAACTCTTTTAATTCTTGAATCTCGTCGTAAGCTTGATTCGTTTGGTTTTGGTCGGCCATATGCTTATATATATTATATAATAATATATATAAATTTTTACATAAATTTAAAACTTAAAAAATAAACAAAATTAAATGTTGTTTTTATATTCCTATAAATGGAATTTTTCTTTATTTGTTAAATCGTTAACTAATTCTTTTTGACGGTTAACAACATCATCAACTTGACCTTGGTATAATTTTACATATTGTTGTAAACTGAATGTAACTTCGTTTAATTCACGTTTAGCAGTGTTAATTTGGGCTAATAGTTGATCAATATCATTTAATGTAACAACTAATGTTGACTTTTGTCCATTTAATTCGTGGTATAATTGTGATTCACGGTTGGTTAATTCAACAAATTCGTTTGAATCATCAAAAGCATTACGACCAGTTGTTTTTTGCACGAAAGAACTAAAAGTAGGAGCAACATCAGCATCATTAGCGACTGCACCATAACCAGCTAAAGAGTTAGTTTCGCCGCTTGAAGCTGGAACATGAGCTGAAAAACTAACAGTTGAAGGTAATACAGTAACTGAGCTATTGTGAGTTGTATGTGATACATGTTTAACAACAGGTGCTTGAACCACAGGTTGTTCAACAGGTTTTGGTGTTGGAAGTTTAATTTCTGGTAATTTAACAGTATTAAAAGCTTTTACTTTTGCTTGATTGGCAACAACAGCTGCTTGTGCTTCAGCAAGTTCTTTTTCGGCTTTTTCACGTTCTTTACGTTCTTTTTTTGTTTCTTCTGGAGCAGCAGCTAACGGAACAGTAGCGGCAGCAGGCGCTGGTGTACCAGTTGATTTATGAAAAGTACCAGCTGCTTTGCTCAATAATGCTTTTAATGCATCAAATGACTTATTAACAGTTGATTTTTCTTCCTCTACACTGATTTTATTTGTCTTTGCCATATTCTTCTAATTAAATATAAACTAACTACTAGTGGTGGAATTTTTCCTTTTTATCTAAATCGTTAACGAATTCTTTTTGACGGTTAACAACATCATCAACTTGACCTTGGTAAGATTTTAAGAATTGTTGAATAGCGAATGAAACTTCATTAATTTCACGTTTAAGTGTGTTAATGCTATTTAATGTAGTATCAACTTCCGTTAATTTTGCAATTAAAGCAATTTTAGCAGAATTTAAGATTTGGAATAGATCAGCTTGACGTTCAGCTAATGTATGAAATTCACCGCTATTATCAACTGAAGCACGTGATGTTTCTAATTGAACTAACTTTGTGAAATTCTCTTGAGTGTCTTCTACTGTTGTCGGTTGTGCTATTTCCTTGCTAGACATAATGACATATATATTATATACAAATTTATTTTTTTTTCTATTTTATTCGCACAAAACATAACACTAATATTAATGATTAATCCGTTTTTGATTGGCGATAGGTTCGTAAAATATTATTAAAGTCCATATATAAATACAACGAAAATTTGTAAATAATTTGGTTATAACGATAATTAAATAATTTTATTCCGTTATTAAATTTGATTAATTTTGCTAAGATGTCAAGAAAGTTCTTTCCGTTATATTCAGTGATTTGAAAACAAAGCATTTCATAATGTTCGGCCAATGTTTGAAATGAATTTTTTTTAGTTTTAAGAATTTGTTCAATTAATGCTTTTTTTGTCGCGATATGTGTTTTTTCAATCATTGCTGCAAAATCAATTTTACTGAAATTATCAATTAATAAACGTTTTTTATTCAGGCGCGCTCGTGTTTCAATGTAATAAAATTGAATTGTTAAATTTAATATTATCGCAAACAAAGTTAATAAAAACAGTCATTGCAGTTGTAATTGAAAATATGCTAAAATAATTATTTCAATTACAAATATCACTAATAAGATTAATAATCATCGGCGTTGATGACGATACTCTTTGAATAAAATAAATTTAGCATTAATATTTACCATAATTAGGATTAGCGCATTGTATAAATTGATTAAAATGAATAAGCCAACGATTATTCCAGCGAAGTAATCCATTATTTTTTAATTGAATCGATAAATGATGAAAAATATGTTAAACTCAAAGCTGCTGCCTCAACTGGATCGTTTTTATCAATCGTAATTTCTTTGATATAGTTTTTATCAAGAAAAATAATGCAAATAAACAAAATGTTTTTTTTTAAATGGGTTGCGATACAAATATCAGCTGGAATTTTCCGTAATGTTTTAAGTGCAAACTCCAAAATATATGCCTTAGTATTTTTATTTGATGTTGCTCCCAATAAATCATTTAACGTTTTATCGTTTGTGAAAATTAATCCACCTAAATAAAATTTATGATAGTTCTTTTTTTGGGTTATTAAGCGAGCTAATAAACCGTTTGTTCCGTATTCACAAGTCGTAACTTTTAAATTATTTTTTTCTAAAACTTCGGAAATTGAATCAAGAGCTTTCATTTATGAACGGGCTGGTAAAATTAACGAAGAATAATTGTGGTTTTTGTCGTCAAATAAATAAATTGGTGATAAATTGTTCGTAAATTTAACTGTAACGTTTGCATCATCAATGTTTTTTAATAGATTAAGTAACGAAGCGGCATTTAAGATAATGGTTGTTTCTTCGTTGATTTTTCCTTTAATTTTAATTACTTCAAACATTATCCCTTTTTGTAAATTTTGGGCTTTAATTTGGATTTGTTCATTTTTAACCTCGATTGAGATCATTGTTTTTGACGATGATGGATCTTCAGAAACAATGATTGCTTTTTCAATTGCTTTTGTGATTAAGCGACGGTCAATTACAAATTCGTTTGGTAGTTCGTTGTTTTGAATGAATTTTTCGATGTTTGGATAATCACCTTCAATTAAACGTGAAATATATTTAATATTATCGTTTTCAATAATTACACGGTTTTGTTCACCTAGATAAAAATTAAACTTTTTTTCTTTCGCTTGCGATGTGATTAATTTAATTGTTTCAACATTCATTGTAATTCGAAATTTAGGTCCGTCATATTTATCTTTAATATAAGCTAAGTAGTGTGAATCAGTTGCGGCTGCTTCAATAAAATTATCTGTTCGTTTTGAATCAATTAAAACACCCATTAAAACTTTATTGATTGATATTTCGTTTTTTTTACTGCTAGCAATTCGAACTAATTTATTAGCAATTTTAGCAAAAAAGTCAACGTTGATTATTCCGGAACTTTTATTTTCAGTATTAAAATCATAATGTGGATAGTCATCACAATTTAACAAATTTAAATCCATATTGAATGTTTCGGTTTTAATTTTTAGAATTTGTTCATCGACTAATTCAATTTCGATTTTGTTTTCTGAAATTTTACTTAGGATTTTTAAAAAACTATTACCTTCAATTAATATTTTTCCTGGTTTAACAATTTCTAAATGTTTATTGATTGTTGTTTTAACAGCAACTTCTTCGTTGCTACCAGTTATTTCTAAATTATTCCCGTTTGTTTCTAACAATAAGCAACTTAGTAATGGATTAGCACTGGTGTTTGTTAAAATAGTGTTAAATATCGCAATTTCTTCATTAAATTTTTTATTATCAAGGATTAATTTCATGTTAATTAAATTATAACTTATATTAGTTATTATCTTTATATATATTTATTTATTAGGATGTAGGAAAACGAAAAAAATGTCGGAAAGTGCTAAAAAAGACCAGATTTTTGCATTTTTGAACAAAATTTAGAAAAATCGTTTTCTTAATCTTATATATACTACTATATATAATTTAAATATGAATATACTAAAGAGCCAAGTATTACTTAGAAAATGAACAGAATAATTGAATGATTTTTTTCTTGTATATTCGATATTGTTAACTTTTTTTGAGCTGATATTGTGCGAATTTTTGCCGGCTGATTTTTAACTTGAACATACCAACTTTTTATCTGATGTCCATTGCAAGTAATCAATTTTCTTGTTTTTCTTTTCCGAACATTTTGTACGGGTTTTTCTTCGGCAATTTTTGGTAGTACTTACAATCCTGACGGAACAACGAATTATTCGTTTTCGTGAAATTCAGGATTCGGTACATTAGCGCTTTTTGTTTTCATTATTGGGTTATTAATGTTTTTTTTCAATTTCTTAATGAGTTTTAGTAACGAAAAAGCATTGGATGCATCCGGTCATCCGGTTGCAAATCAATCGCACCGTTTAGCTTATTTACGTTGACCAATCTTCATGATGTTTTTATTAATCGCTGGACCATCAGTGTTAATTTTAATGGATTCGATTTTAGAAACAGCACTCAGACGGTTCGGAAATAACGGGGACATTGCACATATTACCACCCAAGATATCATGGATCTTAAAATAACTGTTTTAGGTGAATTGGATGCGTTGCGAATGAATATTGGCATTGATAGTAAAACGTTTACTGACTATCTCGCTCCTTATCATGAAAAACTGAATGAATTATCGGATGTATTAGAAATTATTTCGAATTGAAAAATTGACCCGGATTTTCGTAATCAAGAATTAAT